>PAZD01000036.1 GCA_002715405.1 Acidimicrobiaceae bacterium | reverse complement strand
TGGATCATGGTTCAGTGTCCTCAATGGAAACCTCATCATCGGGTCACCAGGCCGCACCGTATCAGGGCTCGCAAACGCAGGAGCCTTCTACTACCTCGACCTCTAAAAATGAAGGTCCGTTACCGCCGAATCGTTGTTTGGGGAATTATCTGGTTACTCACTTTTGGGTGTCTGAGAGCAACGTTACTTGCTGCAGAAATATGCCCTCCCTCAACAAGAGATGAACTGAATGGTGCCGCTGAAAATGCTGCAATCTGGATTTCTGAAAATCAATTGGACAATGGACGCTACTTGTATGAAGTAGCTATCAGCGAAACAGGCGAGCCGGTTATTCTAGGTGGGTATAACCTCGTACGACACGCAGGAACAACTATGTCGTTGTATCAAATAATTGAGGCAGGAGAATCAGAATACCTTGTAGCAGCTGATAAAGGACTCCAGTTCCTGCTTGATCGTTCTATCGAAACCAATGAAATACTTGCTGTTGCGGAAGGAACTGCTGATGCAAAGCTCGGAACAGCTTCTCTTCTGACGATTTCCTTAGTTAAGAGACGATCAGCAACAGGAGATGCCAGATATGACGATCTACTGATTAAGCTGGGAAACTTTATCGTCGAAATGCAGCGCGACGATGGAAGTATGTTGAACTTTTGGGACCAAGAAACAAATTCACCAGTTCCAAATGTTACTTCTCTATTCGCCACAGGTGAAGCTCTCTGGGCTTTAGCAAGTCTTCATAATTTATTTCCAGAAAAGGGCTGGGATAAGGCTGCATTTTTGACTCTTGACTATATAACTTCTCAGAGAGACGAAGATGAGAGCGTCTGGCCAAGACCATGGGCAGACCAATGGGCGGCCTATAGCCTGAACGAAATGTCACATTGGGGCTTAAGCGATAATCACATTGACTATGCGAAAAAACTATCTAGCCAGTTTGGAGTTGCAGTGAGATGGGAGTCACAACGAAATGGAGGCATAGATGGGTTGGTCCACTCTCCTGAACCGATCGCTGCTGGTCAAGGAACATGGCTTGAGGCGATAGGGATGCTATACAAACTATCTGAGGAGGACTCTCGCATGGAACATCTTAGAGAGCCATTACGAGATCGGTTACTCTGTGCTGCAGGAAGAATGCGTGTAAAGCAGGTTTTAGATACAGGAGTCACTGAATTCGATGGCGGATGGTTTATAGGAGGAATTTCACGAGTCGATGGTCAGCAACATGCGCTAAGTGGGCTCATGTTTGCAGCTTCTTCTTTGGAGGAATAAGAGATAGGAACTATGAGAATTCAACAGACGACGAGGATATGTTATGAATAGTGGACTAATTGCCATACTTACTTTAGTTGCAGCTACGAACCCCGCTGTTATTGGAACGGATAACGCTTCAAATTCAAGCGAAAGCAGGAGACCTTTTGTTATCATCTGTTTCTTAAGCTCATGTGGTTTATTTACCCTTGGCTCATTAGCAGGTTCTATCTTTAACCTTCTAGATGTCTCATCACCTACATTTAGCCTTGCAGCTGCTCTAGTAATCGGCTTAAATAGCGGCCGATGGTTATTGGTTCCTAAACCTCGATCTATTGATAGCGATATAGCAGGTGGACATCTCTACGCATCTCTTCATCTATTGGGTCCTGCTCCAGTTTTCGCTGCGATAGCTGGAGGTGGAGATGCTGGAATTCTCTACTTGATGCTTGCTTGCGNCATATCCTTTAAGTTTTTACTCCTCGTTGTTTTCGCTCAACCCGCTATAGAGAAAGTACGTACCGCTATCATCCAATTCTTTGGTGGCTCTGGAGTAGCAATTGCGGTAATTATGGGCATTGATGCTGCTAGGACAGTTTAAACAGCTATAGAAGAAATTTTGGTGGCAGCTTGTTTAAGCTCAATTAAGAATTTCTCTGCCGCTCGAAGTTTAATCTCCTCAAATCCCCGCACGTCCATGGCTAGGGCAGCCATATTGAGAACTTGATCGTAATTTTCCTCTTGGAGATTCGTAAGGGCTTCAAGGATTGAGGAAACATATTCGTCTCGTATCTCTCTTTCAACTTTTCTTACCTTTGCATATCCAAACAGGTCGAATGGAGTGCCTCGTAAGACTTTGCCTTTGGCAAGTATTCTCATTAGCGGAAAGGCAAGGTTATATGGGATTTTAAGTTTCTTCTGCATCCCCATTGCTCTTAAAAATGGCGGATGTAGATGCCAGTGCGCCTGACCCGTCGATCCCGGTAATTGAAGCATCTCAGATTTAGTTTCAATATCCATAAAAAGTCGGGCCACCTCATACTCATCTTTGTATGCGATTAACTTATGTGAACCTCGTGCAATAGTCTGGACTAATTTTTCATCGGTCTTCTCACGTTGAAGATCCTGAGATGCATGTACCGTTTTCTTCACTATGTCAAGGAGGTTTTGGGCACAGCTCCTGTTCTGAAACTCAATGAGGTCTTTACAAAGAAATTCGAGCAGCTCACCTGTACTAGGAGAGAGGTCGAAAGATGTGATCTGAGATTTGATTTCTTTAGGTAGTTCCACGGCTCTTATCACAGAGTTATCTTTCGTAAGAGAGNCCAAGTTTTTTTCGATATGGTTTGGATCGTGCATCCAAATTCTTCCCCATTGAAAAGCGCTGATGTTTCTTTCAACTGAAACACCGTTCAAAGTAATAGCATCTTCAATACATTCAGGGGCAATCGCTATAACTCCCTTTTGAATGGCGACGCCGATAAGGAAAATATTCGCCGAAGTAGCATCACCAAAAAGTTCTTCGCATATGTCGGCAGCGTTAACGTATACATTCTCCTTCGGGTTGGTGCAAGCAGCTACACGTTCTGACAAAACTTCTTTGGATGGTAGTTGTTTATCTGGCTTACCAATCATTGCTCCTGTAGGAGTAGGTGATTCTGATGCAACTAAGACTGTGTGACCAGACTTGGCGACACTAAGAGAAGTTTTATTTGCTCCAACGAGTAGATCAAAAGCCAGAATTACATCCGCACTTCCTTCTGCTAAGAGATTTGATGAACGTGGCAAGTCTCTTGATAGTCGAATATCGCTGACTACGGGTCCCGCTTTTTGCGATAAGCCAGTTTGGTCCAAGCCTCGGACTTCATATCCATCGAGCATAGCTGCGGTAGCGATTATTTGTGCTGCTGTTACAACTCCAGTNCCCCCAATTCCAGCCATTCGAAGATCAAGGGTTTGATAGGGAAAGAATTTCTTTGGATCNGGGAGAACCCCAGAGTAACCTGTGGGCGCTTTATGGCTATTATCAACGTCCTCAGGTTTTGTTTTAACTGTTATAAAGCTGGGGCAGTCTCCGTTGAGGCAAGAGGCATCAAGATTGCATGACCCTTGATCGATAAATGTTTTAGGCCCGAGAATTGTTTCCTTTGTTTGAACCGAAAGGCAATTTGAAACTTCCCCACAGTCTCCACATGCTTCGCAAATCCGCTGATTTATAAGCACTCGAAAATCTGGTATTTCTACAATATTTCGTTTCCGGTTCCTACGTAACTGCGCTGCACAAGACTGATCATGAATGAGGACTGTTACACCATCAATACCCGAAAGAACTTCCTGAGCTTCCACTACACGGGTTCGATCCCAAACTTCTATGCCATCTGGCATTGCAACTTTTCTATAAAGTCCAAGATCATCCGTCGTAACTATGATCTTTTCAACACCTTGAGCAATTAATACTTGCGCCACATCTGGAACACTCAAAACTCCTTTAGGGNCCTGCCCACCAGTCATCGCGATAGTACCGTTGTAGAGAAGTTTGAAAGTAATGTTGCTTTCAGCTGCAATAGCTGAAGGAATTGTCAATTGACCAGAATGAAAATAAGTTCCATCACCGATGTTCTGAATAAAGTGCTTGCGATCAACAAAAGGTTCCATGCCGATCCATTGCATTCCCTCATTTCCCATTGCAGTGACACCTGAGATGTTCCCGACACGTTCATCATCCATAAGAAGCACCATCGTGTGACACCCAATACCTGCCCCTACCAAAGCACCATCAGGGACTTTCGTGCTTGTGTTGTGTGGGCAACCGGAACAGAAATAAGGACTTCTTTCGACGTTAAGCGGGATAAGATCTCTCTGACCATTCTGGTCTCTCGGTGGCTCAAGCCGATCCGAGATCCTAAGAGATAAGCGCTCATAAATACCAGAGACCATTGCATTAGCATCAAGAATGCCATGGCTGGGCATTAGGGGCCTTCCATCAGGATGAGATTTACCTATAACTCTAGGTTGAGATGAGCTTCCATAGAGGGCGTCTTTGACAAGCCATTCTGCTGTGGGGTTTTTCTCTTCTACAACAATGATCTCTTCAAGCCCATTCGCAAAGTTTCTTATATTNTGGGGGTCAAATGGTATTGGCAATTGAAGATGAAGTAGCCGAATCCCTGCCTTAAATATCTCTTGAGGAGTTCGAAGACCAATGGTACTTAGGGCGTGCAGCATTTCATGGTAGGTGAAGCCGCTTGCGATTAGTCCGATCCAAGCATCCGGCGGGTTCACTGTTATGGGGTTGAGATTATTTGCAACAGTATATCTGCGGACTAATTCTGCTCGAGATGTTCTTAGATCATGCTCTAAATCTAAGTTGTTAGGTAGAAGCAGCTTCCCGTCCGGATGATGCAAATACGGTTTCCCGTCAATGGTGAGATCAGGGACTTGAGGGTCAATAATTGTTGATGATAAATCAATAGTCCCACTTCCATCAGCAATGGCCGTAACCACTTTTAGCGCCGTCCACGCTCCGGTGATCCTACTTAATGCAATGGCATGCATACCTAGACTGAGAACTTCACTTACATCCCCTGGATATAGGATCGGCATATGAAGATCAACCAAAGTTGCGTCAGAACTAGTCGGTAGCGTAGAACTTTTTGCTGCAGGGTCATCGCCGACGATTGCTACTGCCCCACCGTTTCTTGATGTGCCTGTAAACACTGCATGGCGAAGCGCATCACTAGCTCGGTCTAAACCAGGTGCCTTCCCATACCAAAGCCCAACGATCCCGTCGTACACGCAGTCAGGTTGTTCCGCTGCTAACTGGCTACCCATAACCGCAGTCGCACCGTGTTCCTCGTTGAGTACCGGTCGATGAATCACCGGAAATTCTGGAACAAGATTTTTTGCCTTTTCAATTTCAAAATTTAATCCGGCCAAAGGAGAACCGGGATATCCAGATAGGAATGCAGCCGTATTTTTTCCCTGTTCACGATCCGCTCGTAATTGCTGAATTGGGAGTCGGGCAAGCGCCTGAACGCCTGTTAGAAATACACGCCCGTCATCCCGCTTATACCTGTCATTAATCTGGTAGGTATCGAGATTAGAAATAAGATTCTCCTATCAACAAGGAAACCCAAGAGCCCAAACGCTCCACAGAGCAAGTCTCCCATATTTTACANNAACTTGTACACCGTATTATTGGAAATTACTAGCGCCCTCGACAGGAATCGAACCTGTGACCTACCGCTTAGGAGGCGGTCGCTCTATCCAACTGAGCTACGAGGGCTGATCTGCTGATGATACTCTTTGATAGAACCCTTCTTACCTGAAGAGACAAACTTCCTTGTAAAGCTAGAAGAGCTAAATAAAATCTTTGGCCATTCGAAACGGGTTCTTTTATCTATCCTTGTAGATATGCAGATTTTTGACACTATGCGTAATCGTCTGGTTGAACTCCAGCCAAGGGATTCAGGCCATGTATCTATATATGCCTGCGGGCCAACCGTTTACGATGTCCCACACTTAGGGCACGCTCGAACTGCACTAACCTACGACATTCTCAAAAGGTTTCTGATTTGGTCCGGATATACCGCAACGTTAGCTAGCAACATTACTGACATCGATGACAAGATTATTGCCCGATCAGCAGCGGATGGTGTCAGCGAATTAGACCTAGCTTCAAAATTTACAGACATCTATATTGCCCAGCTTCAGCAATTTGGAATCGCTGACCCAGACTATAGGCCGAGGGCCACTGAATATGTTTCAGAAATGATCGAGATTANCGACCAACTTATAGAGCTAGGAGCAGCTTATGAAATTAGCGGTCATGGCGTGTACTTTGACGTAGGTACTTTTGAAAGTTACGGAGCTCTCGCGGGGCGAACTTCTGATGAACTAAGGGAAAACGCCCAAGCAAGAATCACATCTGACGAAGAAAAGAAGGACCCATTAGATTTTGCTCTTTGGAAAGCAGCAAAACCTGGCGAACCTACTTGGGATAGCCCATGGGGTAACGGTAGACCAGGGTGGCACATAGAATGCGTTGCCATGTCACTTAATCTCCTAGGAGATGATTTTGATATTCACGGCGGTGGGTCAGACCTCGCTTTTCCTCATCACGAAAATGAACGAGCTGAAGCCGAAGCATCCGGTCATGCATTTGCCCGATATTGGATGCACAGCGCAATGCTAAATGTGAACGGAGAGAAAATGGCGAAATCTCTCGGCAACTTCAGGACTTTGGGAGATGCTATGGAGGAGTTCGGCCCTAGGCCCTTAAGGCTTGCCATGCTTCAAGCACACTATCGATCGATTATGGAACTATCTGATGAAACTATGGCTGGGGCGACCGGAGGAATTGAGAGAATCGATGCTTTTTTCCGACGCATGCGAGGCGCAAATATCGAAAAAACTCAAACTTCGGATGAGATAACGGGCCGATTTTCAGATGCAATGAACAATGACTTAAGTACCCCTGACGCGACAGCAGTAATATTTGAGACAATAAATACCGGAAATGCAGCTTTAGATAATGGAGATACTTTAGAAGCTTCAGTAGCGCTGGCNACAGTTACTGAATTATTGGGTGTTCTTGGGCTTGAGCTAACTTCTAGTGCCGCTGATGACGAAATTGACTCTTTACTTCTTAAACGAGAGATCGCTCGAACAGAAGGCGACTTTAAAACTGCCGATGAGATTCGAGATTTATTGAAAAATCGCAGTATAGAAATCGAGGATACTCCAAACGGGCCTATTTGGCGTCAACTCTAAAACTGTCAGGTACCTGTTTGGGAACTGCCAATAATATAGGAAACTACTGATGCTGCAATAGCGACATTCAACGACTCAACTCCGTTGTGAAGAGGCAAGGAAATAGTTCTAGAGCAAAGACTTCTGACTTCAGGTCCAATTCCATTTGTCTCGTTACCTAAGACTANCGCTATACGATCACCGAAATCTACTGAAAAAGCTGGTTCCCCACCACTATCTACTGCAATGAGCTCAAACCTATCTTCTTTAAGTTGAGCAACAGCATTTAGGACATTATCTACTCGAAGAATTGGTGCCTTAAATGCAACTCCTGCGGATGCTTTAATTGCGACAGCCCCGATCTTTGCGGTCTCTTCGTGGGGGACAACAACTCCATCAAGTCCGGCAGCAGTAACAGTTCGAAGGATCATCCCGAGATTCGCTGGATTATGGATTCCGTCCAAAACAAGAATTCTTGAAGCATACTTTCTCCCTGAACGTTGCTCTAGAAATGCGGGGAGACTCTGCATACGCTGGGCGCGTATATCTGCTGCCACTCCCTGATGTTGTCCGCTTCGAGTCAAAGCGTTGATTCGATTATCTGTAACGCGTTCAACTTCGATACCTTTAGCACGAGCAAAATTCTCAATTTCATCTACTATCTTTCCCTGCGCGCGCGAACTTACATGGATGCGCGCAACTTCATAACCCCCATTCAACGCTTCCAATACGGGCTTTCTTCCATGGATTACTAAAAACTGATCATGAAGTGCCATATCCCATGGTCTCACAGGTTCATGAGAAACAAAATGTTCACAGTCTGAAAGTGTTACTACTAGACAAACTTCGTGTTAGTTTCTTCTAAGAGACCAAATCTGGATGGAAGTATGTCGGAAGTTCTAANAAAAGAGCAAATAATTAAAGCTGCAACAGATTTAGTAGGTGTCCCTGAGGGAACGCAAGGACAGATAATGCTCTCCAACGGACTGGACTGGGTTCGATACTGGGTTAAATTTGAGAATGGTGTGGAGATGGGCAGCCTCCATAGAGACAAGCTTGTCCTGCTAGAAGATTGGGAAAAATATCTTGAGGATAAAGAAGCGGGATCTCTTACTATAGATGAGGATAACGACTTAGCTGATGAGGAAGAAACCGAAAGCGGGTCTGGGAGTGGAGTCGAAGTCAACGGAGTACTAGTTCCTCAGCTCCTACTGGATAGGTCTAAAGCAGCATTAGAACGGTTCGGGGTCACCAGATAGCGACTATTTTGCTTAATTGGAGTACGGGTAAGCACCAAGAAGGTCTATAACGAATATAAGCGTTTCATTTGGTGCAATTAGCCCGCCTCCTGCACCATCTTCACCATAAGCGAGATCTGAAGGGATGGTAAGCTCTCTCCTGCCACCTACTTGCATACCAAGTAATCCTTCTTCCCAACCATCGATGACGTTACCTTGCCCAATCACAAACCCAATAAACTGAGGTCTTCCGCGATCCCAAGAAGCGTCAAACTGGCTGCCAGTTGACTGTGAGTACCCCGCATAGTGCACGTACACCACATCCCCATCTTCAATTGATCTTCCGGTTCCCACTTCGATATCCCGGATTTCTAACTCAGTTGCGGATTGATCTGGTATTGAAACAGTTGGTTTCTCAAGATCTACTGGAACAGCTGCAAGTAAATCAACTACAAACAAGAGAGTTTCGTTAGGTCCGATGGAACCTGACCCAGATCCGTTTTCCCCATATGCCTTTTCTGGAGGGATCGTCAGCAGCCTTCTTCCCCCAGGCGACATTCCTTCGATTCCCTCATCCCAGCCAGCAATAACGTTACCGGACCCAAGTTCAAAGCTAAATGGCTGTCCACGGTCCCACGATGCATCGAATTGAAGTCCGGTCGAATATGAAACTCCGACATATTGCATGATTAAGAAGTCTCCTGTGCCGACAGGGTCTCCCGATCCTTCTACAATGTCTTCTGTCAGGAGTTCTATTGGTGATTCCGCCGTGGGCACTGAGATATAAGGCTTTGAGGTCGTATCGGTATTATCAACATTGGCTGCAGGAGTCGGCGTCGGCGCAGACGTAGGCGTCGTTTCCGGGCCTACAGCAGAAGGAGAAGACTGTGAACTTGAATCTTCCTCACTGCTGCATGAAGAAAGAAGAGGGAAAACAAAAACTAACGCTATTAGGAGTATTCGTATTCGTTGGACTTTCATGCTTCATTCTTCCTTAACTCACCAGCATGGTAGTAGGGAATTAATAGTTTCCATCTTTCCTGAGTGGAAAGCAATAGAATAATATTCTTCATCGAATAGGACTCTCATGGAAAAAACGACACTGGTTCTAATGGCGGCAGGGTTAGGTAGTCGCTTTGGAAGCACTAAGCAACTAGCAGAGGTGGGGGGAAACGGTGAAGCGATTCTGGACTTCACCATCCGGGATGCACAGGCAGCAGGTATTGCAAAGATTGTCATCATCGTGAGAAGTGAAATTGAGTCAAATATCAGATCACATATTGATAATCTCCATGGCTCGAACCATAATTGCGTTTTTATTTGTCAAGACGAATTTGGCCCACATAGAGACAAACCTTGGGGAACGACGCATGCTGTCCTATCGGCTTCGAAAGCGATTCAAGAGGACAGCGCTTTCCTCTTAGCAAATGCAGATGACTACTACGGTCCCTCATCGTTAAAAATAGCAGCTGAGAATCTACCTTATTTGTCTTCTGGAACTGGCATGCTAATTACCTTCGAGTTGTCTAGGACCCTACCTCAAACCGGAGAAGTGACACGTGCTATATGTCAGGTCGAAGACGGAAGACTCAAACGGATCGTTGAAACATCGAATATTGGGAATCGATCTGATGGAAAAATTACCGCTGGTGCGACAGGAGCTTCTCTCAATAGCAAGACCCCAGTATCTCTTAACATGTGGGGATTTCATAGCAGTATCATGGCGCTACTCGAACAGCAATGGGGCCAATTTATATCTAAGAACGAATCGGCGGAAGATTCCGAATGCCTCCTTCCTGAATCAGTGAGAAACATAATGGCGAATGGAGATTTGTTAGTTAATACCTTCCCCAGTGAGGAAATTTGGACGGGACTAACTAACCCTGAAGATTACGAAGTTGTTCGGGCAACATTAAGTAAATTGCGATCTGAATAAAGATTTAAATTTTGAATCCAACAATCACTCCTTCACCATCATCTGGGTCTTCGACGAATACTTCTCCCCCATGACTTCGTATTATCTCGGAAACGATACTGAGCCCTAATCCTGAACCTGGCATAGAACGGGTACTTGTAGACCGGAAAAACCTATCGAACATTCTTTGCTTATCTTCATCAGAGACTCCGGAGCCATAATCACGAACGGCGACACGGCCTTCCTGAACAGTTATTTCGATTCTTGTCCCGTCAGGACTAAATTTAATGGCGTTTTCTATCAGATTTGAAACTGCCCTTTGGATTCCGGAGACACGTATCTGTATTAAGTTATCCCCGTAAACCATAACTGAAATCTTACGTTCAGATCTTCGTTCAAATTTTCCTGAAACCTCTTGCACCACTTCACCCAAATCACTCATCGTGTGAAGTTCCTCTTCACGCGTGGCTGTCGTTGCAAGCTCTACCAACTCTGTGACGAGCGCTCCAAGTTCTTCAGTTTCTCTTTTCAGGTCGGCAAGAATAGAAGATCGATCAATCTCTTCTAAAGATGAAGAACGGAGTAGTACTTCTATGTTTGTTCGCAGGCTTGTGAGGGGTGTCCGAAGTTCGTGACTTGCGTCTTCAATTAACCTACGCTGTTGCGCTCTGGAAGTATCGAGTGCTTGCAGCATGATATTGAAACTTTCTGCAAGTCTGTGAACTTCACTATTACCTTCACCTACTTCAATGAATGCAACCAGATCTTGTGTTCTTGCTATTTTCTCGGCAGCTTTCGTTAAACGGACCACTGGTCTAGTGAATCTCGAGGCAAATACCCATGCAGCTATAGAAGCGAGCAGAATGCCTCCTCCGCCTAATAGTAAGATTCTGTTTTTTATTCCCCCTAATGCTGCATTGACTTCCGAGAGGTCTCGACCAATTTGCATCAGTCCCGCTGGAAGAATTTCTTGAGAAAGCATCCGATAGTGAGTCCCGTCAACGTCAGTATCATAAAGACGTTGACGGATCTGTCTCTTTGTACCTCTTCTAGCTGCCAATTCAAGATCTACTTCGTCGATAGGTAACTCAACAGGCCAGCTAAAGATAATTTCACCTGAACCATCAAGCAACTGTGTTACGGCATCAGGCCGTGAAAGAACATCGTCAAAGACAAAATTAGCGAAATTTCGTCGATCGACGTTCTTTGCAATAATTGCTGAGTTGACTCTTCCTGCCCTTTGCTCAAGAAAGGAGTCAACCTCTCCCCTTAGCTCAGATTTAGCTGTTCCATACATAAATCCGCCAGTTAGAACAACAATCACGGACACGAGTGCGGCAACTCCTATGGTCAAACGCGCTCGTAAACTCATGCTTCCCTAAAGCAATAGCCGACGCCACGAACCGTATGAATCAGATCTTGCAACCCATCAAGGTTAATTTTTCTTCGTAAATATCCGATATAGACATCGAGAGACTTTGAATTTGTTTCGAAGTTATAACCCCATATCAGGTCATATATTGAATCTCGGGTCAAAACAATCCCAGCGTTGTGCATCAAAAGTTCCAATAGGTCAAATTCAGTTTTAGTTAATTCAACTCTGATCCCATCGCGTTCGACTCTTCGGGCCCTTTGATCGAGTCGAACACCAGCCACTTCGAGAACGCCGTCAGTGACATCGATTGTTCCCCTTCGAAGAAGCGCCCTAATCCTTGCTAAAAGTTCATCCAATGCGAATGGCTTTGTCAGATAGTCATCGGCTCCAGCATCGAGACCAGCGACACGGTCGGAGATTTCATGCCGGGCAGTAAGAACAAGGATCGGAGTATTATCACCTCGCTGGCGCAAAGTCCTACATACAGATAAACCATCAACATACGGCATCATCACATCGAGAAGGTATAGATCTGGCGAATGATCTCCACCTATTTCCAAAGCGCGAGCACCATCCTCAGCTATTAATACGTCATAGCCTTCGATCGTAAGCGCTCTCTCAATAGCATCACGAACGCCCTGATCATCTTCAGCAACTAGGATCCGATTCTTTGGTGCCATGGTTCTTTCCCAACACAGTTAGCATTTCATATTCCATTGTGCGCCGAAATTACCGCTCAAACCACTGTCTATTCCAGTTATTAACTAATTCTTACCTAGCGATGAATTCTTTCTAGGGTAGGTAGAAACGAGCTTCATCAGGGTAGGGGAAAAATTCTCCAGAATCTGAAGACTTGTTGTGTTCTTGAAGCCCAACCCACATTTCTGGCGTACACAAATCCCCATGGATGCGGTCAAACTCATTACTCACACTTGGTGGGAATCGGAAAAATTTCTTAAATTCTTCTGGGAACACGTCATCGGCTCCAACTGTAAACCAAGGTTCTGAAGACATCTCATCCTCATACGATCGAGATTCGGGAATTGGGCGGAAATTCGCTTCATCCAAGAATGCCAATTCGTCATAGTCGTAGAATACAACGCTGCCGTGACGAGTAACTCCGAAATTCTTGGTAAATAGGTCGCCGGGAAATATATTTGCTAACCCTAAATCCTTAATTGCGTAACCGTAGTCTAGAACGGCATTCCTTACTAGATCTTCTGGCATTTCATCGATATATAGATCTAGAGGGTAAACCTTACGTTCTGTATAAATGTGGTGGAAGATGACATTATTTTCTGTAATCGTCACAGACCGAGATGCCTCTTGAGCAAACTCCTCTAGAAGTTCATCTCCGAACCTATCTCTAGGAAAAGCAAGATCTTCGAAAACTTGGGCATCGACCATACGCCCGACACGGTCGTGGCTAAAAACCATCTGATATTTCTCCAACACCTGAGTCCTTGTTACTTTCTTCGAAGGTGGAAATGTATCTTTGATTACTTTAAAAACAACACCAAACGAAGGAAGCGTAAAGACCGTCATGACCATGCCTTTCACTCCTCTGGCAGGTTGAAAGCGGTCAGCAGAGTTGGAGAGATGCCGATAAATAGCTCGGAAGAGACTAGTTTTTCCATGGGCACTATGGCCGATGGCGGTATAAAGTTCTGCCACTGGTTTCAATGGGATCAGAGACTTAACAAAAGCAACAATTGCCCCTGGTTCTTTCGCATCTACATGGAAATAAGAGCGTGTAAATCCAAAAATTCGGCTAATTGCATTTTCTGTGAGTAGCGCCGCATCAGCTACAACCCCACTTTCCATTGATCGAAGAGGTATAACCAGAGGAGAAACTCTGGTGAGATGACGAATCCGGCCAACAAGGTAAGCCCCACGATTCCTGTAAAAAACAGGCTCGAGCATATCGACTTCTACAGGCATAGTAGATTCCCATGTCTCTGAAAGATGTTGGTCAATTGCTCCAGCGATATTGGCAGCATCCCCTTCCCTATCAATCCAAGGAGCACCAAGGTCGAACGAACCAAGAACAGTGTTTATTAAATCGGTAGTAGTAGTCCGGAGCCGAAAGGTTGATACCTCACCTTGTCCAGGGTCAACGATAGGTAGGGCGATACCTCCAAACCAGCGAAACTCAAGGTCGTCATCGAACCCGACCATTGAAAATACCCTTCGGGTAACTGAATTGAAGAACGTCTCTGCCAATTCAGAGTCCGACCTCCACGCAATTGATTGAGCATAGAGGTGCCTGGCATCTACCCATACATTTCTTCGAACATTTTCATCACGACCCCCTAGAAGAGCCTTTATCATTTCAACACAAACATTAACTCCCTGCCGATGAAGTAAAAGGCGGATCTGGGCGTCGATCTGCTGTGAAGAGAATTGTCGGCTTACAAAATTTTTGGCTGCCCTTCGAGTGACATTTTTAAATTCAGTCCTGTACGTTTCAAAGGGTTCTTCAACACGTGCGGCTACTTCTGGAGCTATGCTTCCTAGTGGAATCTCACCAATTGAGGTCCACCTTTTAGCTAATTCACCAATTGACCCCTCCCTTTGATTTGCTCTGGAATCTCGCGCTCTCCGACGAAGCCAACTAGGGGAAAGCGCTGAGGGGATTTCTATTCCGTGCTGCTTCAAAAGCTCACTATCTGTTAGCAGGTCTATGGTAGATCCAGCTGCTACGATTCGACCTTGGTCGAGGATAATGACTTTCTGGCAGGTCTCAATCGCAACCGTAATATCAGCAGAGAATACGATCAAAGCTTCATTGCGGTTACTTAGGGCCGAAACAAGTGTGTCAGCTGACTTTACATCAAGCATTGCTGAAGGTGCGTCAAGAACTAACAACGGGGGCCGATTTGCAAGTTGTGCAGCTATAGCAACTCTAAATCGCTCTCCTGCACTAAGTTTCCCAATCTCTCGAGAAAGAATTTCCGTGCCCAACGCGACTGCTGCCAATGTGTGCTCGGGCTGTTCACCGCCTCCTAGGGCTTGGAGGACAATTTTAACCGTAGAGTTTTTATCGAAAAGCCGAAGATCAGCGGCTTTACCCACATCTTGAGGGCGGCGGCAAGTACCTGATATCACGCCTTCCGTTGGCTCTAGCTGGCCAGTGATAATCCCTGATAGGGTGCTTTTGCCGCTTCCGTTACCTCCAACAACTGCCAGACGGTCACCCTCATTGATCGAAAGATTTATACCACTTAAACCTTCACCGTCTGTATAGCTATAACCAACATCGTCGAGAATAACTAGGGGTTCGGCCATAATTAGATATTGCCTTAGATTTTCACTTTTTCTCGCCTTGAACAGAAAAAATATCTATGTGTATAGGAAATTACGTCTTGATCACTTCTAGAACTTGCGTCTAACTCCTCATGCGGTAAGACTAGTGAGACAGCTCAGGAGGTCTGGGTTTATAAAGGGGATATGTGGAAATGTCTAAAACAAAATTCGTGAAAATACTCGCACTACTGCTTGCGTTTTCTCTTTTCGCCATTGGTTGTGGCGGGGGTGATGATGATAGCTCAAGCAGCAGTTCTGATAGCAGCAGTTCTGATAGCAGCAGTTCTGA
>PAZD01000035.1 GCA_002715405.1 Acidimicrobiaceae bacterium | reverse complement strand
TAGGTGAACAAACAACAAATTACATTTGTTGACAATAAGGTCCCGTGGTGCAGTTTGGAGTGCACGCCGCCCTGTCAAGGCGGAGGTCGCGGGTTCAAATCCCGTCGGGACCGCCACTAATTCTTTCTCTTAGAGAAAGAATTTTGTGGGGGTCGGGTAGCTCAGTTGGCAGAGCGGCCGCCTGAAAAGCGGTAGGTCACCGGATCGACGCCGGTCCCGACCACAATGTTGGGCTAGTGGGAAACTACTGGCCCAACATTTTTTTTTGGCTTAACTATTACTGTTGTCTCTTGTCTTAACCAGATAATTTATAAGGCTGAAAACCAAACCGATTAGAATTCCTCTTTCGATTTGTGGTGAAGTTGCAAGTGTTGCTACTAGGGTTCCTACCCCTACAACCGCATCTCCAAAATTGCTTCGAATTAATTTAAGTAAGTCTTTCGGCTTAATTAGCCGAATTACTGCTCCAATAACGGTTGCCCCAAGAATTGAACTTGGGAGATGCTCTAATAGGAATGTAAATGGAAGAGCTAGAAGGACAAATGCACCAGTTATTGCTCCTGCCCATGTAGATGTCGCCCCTGCAAAGCGATTTAACGCGCTTCGACCAAATGAACCTCCTACAGGAAAAGCTTGTGTAATAGCCGAAGCAAGATTTGCAATCCCTTGACTTACCATTTCCTTATTCGGGTCCCAAATAGTTTCTTCCTCAGCGGCAAAGGTCCGAGCTATTGCTGCTGGTTCTGCGAAACCCACAATTGCAATTATAAAAGCGGGAATTATAAGTTCTGGGAGTGACGCCCATGCAAAATTAAAATCGAAAGATATAAACCCTCCCTGAAGTTCGCCAACTACTGAGCCTGAATAGCTTGAGGTCCAGCTAATAAGAATGCCAATAACTACCGAGAGGAGCACACCAGGAAAGAGTCGATGCAATCGGCGTCCTCCAAACATGAGGAAAATCGTTCCGATGGAAAAGAGGATCGCCAAACCATGCCATTGTGTTGGATGTACAAGTGCATGAATTCCATTTCGGATTACACCTCCATTTTGGGTTTCGACACCAAGTGCTTTTGGAAGCTGGGAAAAGATAATCAGAATCGCCGCTCCAGAAGTAAAACCTAAGATAAGGGGGTCGGTTAATAGGTTAGCTAATTTCCCAAGGCGTAAAATCCCAAAACCTAATCGGATCAAACCAACAAGAAGGGCTAGTAGAGCAGCAAGCTCAACGTATTCTGATGTCTGAGGTTCTGCTATTCCTTGCAGGGCACCAAATGTTAATAGAGCAGTGACAGCAACAGGCCCTGTTTGTAAATAGGGAGAGGAAGCGAATAGAGCGGCTAGCAAACAGGGTAATGCGGCAGCATATAAGCCATATTCTGCTGGTAGTCCTGCTAATTCAGCATATGCTAATCCTTGCGGCAGGGCGAGGAGAGCTACAGAGATCCCTGCAACAATATCTCCTGATGATGGACGAGTCATGCTCATCAGCTCCCTACGTTTCTAATTCCTCATTACCTATTGCACATAAGTGAAAGGATTGCACTTTCTAAGGTAGCGGGGACACCGAAATAAGACAGGAAAGTCGACCTCCTGATTCAAATCGTTTTCAAGATTCTTTAGTAGTTATCTATCGAAAAGATAAGTACTTAAGGAATATTTTAGAAAAATTCTCTAATTCTTGTAACAAAAGTAGTTGTCTCGACGATTACCTCTTTGACGGTGCAAATAGCACCGTATTTGAATAAGGGAAAAAATATGAGTGCATTAGGAATAGCAGTCGTTCCTTTAACTAAGGCAGTTGCTTCATTCGTTATGGCAACTTCTGTTGGAGTAGCTGGCATTGGCGATGCCATACCAGCGAAAAAAATAGATCCGCTTCCAGTTAATGAACGTCCTGCAATAGAAGTAATACGTGCAGAAAATCCAAAGCCAATAAAGGTAGATCATTCTGCAATTTCAATAAATGAGAAACTCAACCATGATCATCATGTAGATATGGTGATTCCGGGTTGCCCTCACTGTATGGCAAATCTTCTGGCTCCACATCCTGACTGGCTTCCAAATCTTGTTCGTTCCGGTGAGAACGAATCTGGTCGGATCCTTTCAGTGAAAGACAATAAGGGAGACATTATCGATCTGAAGTTTAAGGATCGCCCCCTCCGGCTTCCTCCAGTGACACCGTTGCGACCACTCCCCCTTCCAAAAGAAAAACCAACTGGAAGCATTTCTAAGGTGCCAAGCATCTCTCAGGCAATCAAAGTAGATTCAGTATCTGTGAAAGAAAAACTGGGACGAGTTGAACATCTGAACCGATCCTTCTTGAGGAGCAACTATTGAAGAATCGGATTGGATTGTTGGTACCACTATTTGTGTCACTATTCAAAAACACTGAAAGTGCACAAAATAATGAGTGATGGCTAGGAAACCCACAATAGCTGCCCTTCAAGCCGGCGATGAGTCGGCTTGGAGGTGGTTTTGTCAGGAATTTAACCATTCAATAACTGCATACGCTAAGGGCAAGGGTGCTAGAGATGCAGAGAATTTATCAGGAAACGTTATGGAAGCAGTAGCAAGATCAATACATAAATTCAAAGGAAGTCACAAATCTTTTCGCTCGTGGGTATTCTCTATAGCACATAATCACATTGTTGATGACCTGCGCCGCCAAGGTAGAGGATCTGAAACACCCACCGAGAACATCGAAGAATATCTGGGGAGTTATGAAACATCTTTTGACACTGAATTCGATCCAGATTTGGTGCATGCAATAGGTAATTTAAACCATGATCAACGCGAAGCTCTTACTCTCCGTTATTCCTGGGATTTATCTTGTAAGGAAGTCGCAAAACATATTGGTAGAAGTGAATCAGCCACTCGCGTTATGTTGCATCGATCCCTGAAAGAGATTCGGGAGAAGTTGATTGTTCCCATATCAGAAGATGAAGATCTTTTTATTCCGAATGGAAGTAAATAATCATGAAGATATCTTTACGTTCAATTATTTATAGGTTTAAGAAACTAAGTCGAGCTTCTGTTGAACAGGAAAAACTTGATGAGAAAGCTACCCAACTAGCGACTCTTGCTAGAGCTAGCCAACCAAATGTCGAGAGTAAAGCTCATCATCGTGCTGGAAAGACTATCGGTTTTTTAGGAGCGATGGGAGTCACTGGGTGGATGGTGACTGGAGTTGCAGCCGCAACAGTTACGGTCAGTACTCTTGTTGCAACTAACTCCCTGCCGGATCCTATTCAAAAATTTAGTGCGGATGTTCTCGAAATTGTTGGGATTGATGCTCCGCGTCCAAAAGAGAAAATCGTTAGAGATATTGAAGGCCCCACTGAAGAAAAGCCTGACACCAAACCCAAAGACGAACCCGAAACCAAACCAGACACCAAACCCAAAGACGAACCCGAAACCAAATCTGAATAGATAAGGTCTCAGGAATCAGGAATTATCAAGTATTCTCCTGAATCAACCACTACTTTCTACTCCAACCTGTAGATTTGGGAAAGTGATACCGTTATCAAAACCAATCGTTGGTGAGGAAGAAAAAACCGCTGTTCTTCGCGTCCTTGAAAGTGGAATGCTTGCGCAAGGGCCTGAAGTAGAAGCGTTCGAACAAGAATTTTCTGAGACAGTTTCTGGCCATCACTGTGTAGCTGTTAACTCGGGAACTTCAGCCTTACACCTTGGGCTATTAGCTACTGGAATCAAACCAGGAGATGAAGTGATTGTTCCTTCTTTCACATTTGCAGCGACAGCAAACGCTGTAAGTCTCTGCGGAGCCACTCCAATTTTCGTTGATATAGATATAAACACATTTACGATTGATACAGAAGCTGTTAGTGCCGCTATAACTCCAAGAACTAGCGGAATTATGCCTGTTCATTTGTATGGACACCCAGCAAAGATGGATTTACTTTCACAGATTGCTGATAAACATAGTCTGATGTTATTTGAAGATGCCGCTCAAGCACATATAGCTGAATACCAAAAATCTCCTGTGGGAACTTTTGGTACAGCTGCTTTTTCTTTTTACCCTACAAAGAATATGACAAGCGCTGAAGGAGGGATGATTGTAACTTCCGACCCAGATGTAGCAAGGAAAGCTAGACTTTTACGGAATCAAGGGATGGAAAAAAAATATGAGAATGAAGTGGTTGGTTTCAACAACCGGATGACAGATATTCATGCTGCTATTGGAAGAGTTCAACTTGCATCTCTTCAAGTGAGAACTGACCGAAGGCGAGAAATCGCAANAATCTACGACAAAAATCTTCAAAACGTTACAACTCCATTTGTCGGTGACAACGTAATTCACTCTTACCACCAGTACACAATTCGGTCGGAGTATCGCGACTCCCTATCCACACATCTTTCGAATGAGGGTGTTGGGAATGGAATATACTATCCAACCCCTGTTCATGAACTTCCTTCGTTTGATATAGCCTTAGACCTATCAAACACGAATCTCGCTACTAAAGAAGTACTGTCAATACCAATACACCCATTTCTAAGCAACCAAGAAGTTGAGACTGTTATCGAGGCGGTAAATTCATGGTCATAAGAGCAGGTTTAGTGGGAATGGGAAAAATGGGCCGGAATCATGCCAGAGTTATATCAACCACCGAGGGAATAAAATTTGTAGGAATAGCCGACCCAATGGGAGACCCATCAGGCTCGATAGATGATGATCTGGTTTTTGACTCTGTAGACGAGTTAATTGAAAAGAAAATTGACTTAGCAGTAGTCGCATGCCCGACCATCGAGCATGAAACTGTTGCACTTAGATTATGCGAAGCTGGTATCCATACTCTCGTCGAAAAGCCTTTGGCAGTGAACTTTGAATCGGCTAAAAGAATCACAGATGCCTTTGAAAAATCAAATCTTGTTGGTGCAGTAGGGCATATTGAACGATTTAACCCCGCCATCAGAAATATGAGAGATCGAATTGAAGATGGAGAACTCGGTGAACTTTATCAGATTACTACTAGGCGCATCGGACCATTTCCAGTGCGAATCCAGGACGTTGGCGTAGTAATGGATCTTGCCACGCACGATCTTGATCTAACGGCTTGGGTTGGTGGGGCAGAATATAAGAAAATATCAGCACATACNGCATATAAAGCTGGGAGAGAGCACGAAGATCTTGTCACCATCACTGCTCAACTCAATAATGGAATTGTTACTAATCACTTGGTTAACTGGCTATCACCAATGAAAGAACGGGTAGTTATTGCGACAGGTGAAAAGGGATGTCTCGTAGCAGATACTCTTTTAGCAGACTTAACTTTATTTCGAAATAGCGATGCTCCTTCACCATGGGAGGGCATTTCTCAGTTCCGAGGTGTTAGAGAGGGAGATATGATCCGTTTCGCTATAGCTAAGCCTGAACCCTTAAGAACTGAATTTGAAGGATTTCGTGATGCTGTCAATGGGCGCGGAGGAGAAATAGTTTCTATGCGGGAAGGGTTAGCCGCCGTTATTGCTGCAGAAGCTGTCCTGTCTTCTGCACACACAGGAACTACATTTATTTTTGGGGAATCATGACATCTTGTGTGGTTGCCTTAGGAAAAATTGGATTACCTCTAGCAGTCCAAATTGCATCAAAGAACGAGCATGTAATCGGGGCAGATATCAATCCATCTGTTGTAGAACTTGTTTCGAGTGGGAAAGAGCCTTTTCCAGGTGAAGCAGAATTAGCTGAGAGACTTATCGAAGTAATTGATAATGACTTACTTGAGGCAACCACAGACACAACAGAAGCAGTAAGAAAATCCGATTATGTTATAGTCGTTGTCCCCGTGATTGTAGATGATCAGGGTAATCCTGATTTCTCTGCTATCGATGCTGCAACTACGGATATAGCGAAAGGCCTTACAGATGGATGTCTCGTTAGCTACGAAACAACCTTACCTATAGGAACAACTAGAGAACGATTTTTACCAGCTCTTGAATCGGAATCCGGATTAAAGTGTGGTTCTGATTTCTTTCTTTGCCACAGTCCCGAACGCGTATTTAGCGGAAGGATTTTTGCCGACCTTCGTAAGTACCCAAAACTCGTTGGAGGGACTGATAGAGAGTCCTCACGTAAAGCTGTGGAGTTTTATGAAAAGATTCTTGATTTTGATGATAGAGACGACCTTGAAAAGCCAAATGGAGTTTGGGACCTAGGAAGTAGCGAAGCTGCAGAAATGGCTAAACTCGTAGAAACGACTTACCGGAATGTCAATATTGCTCNGGCCAATGAATTCGCCTTACATGCTCAAGATCTTGGATTAGACATCTTCCCAGTCATAGACGCTGCAAATAGTCAACCTTTTAGCCATATACACCAACCAGGAATCGCTGTGGGTGGACATTGTATCCCTGTATACCCAAAGTTCTATATGGCATCCGATACGGGATGTAATTTACCAGCGGTTTCAGTTGAAATAAACGAATCAATGCCGGTTCGCGCCATAGATATGCTTAAAGCTGAAATTTCTAGCTTAAATGGAAAAAGAATAGCTATTTTAGGGGCCGCATACCGAGGGGGGGTCAAGGAAACAGCTTTTTCAGGAGTGTTCCCCCTAGCCGTTGAGATTGAAAAACTAGGGGGTATCCCAGTGGTTCATGACCCAATGTTCTCAGCTGAAGAGCTAAACAAATTTGGATTGCTTTCTTTTGAACTTAAAGAACATTGTGATCTTGCAATCGTCCAGGCCGATCACGAAATCTACGCAAACCTTACCGCAGAAGACCTTCCAGGAGTTTCTCATCTTTTCGATGGAAGAAACATCGTTAACAAAACAAAGCTTGCACCCATCAACGTAATTCGACTAGGCGATGGAACTCGGTGATGAGAGTACTAAGTGTTGTTGGAGCTCGCCCACAATTTATAAAACTCGCACCTATGGATAAGGAACTTATTGAAAATGGAATAGAGCATTGTGTAATCCATACGGGACAACATTACGACCACAGGATGTCAGATATTTTTTTTAGTGAGTTTGGAATACCTAATCCTAATATCAACCTAGAAGTTGGATCTTCCTCACATGCAGTCCAGACAGCACGAATGATGGAGGGGTTAGAAGANCATGTCAGTAAACTTTCTCCAGATTGGGTTCTAGCTTATGGCGATACAAATTCGACCCTTGCTGCAGCACTAGTATGTGTGAAATTAGAAATCCCAATTGCTCATATTGAAGCAGGATTACGATCACATAATCGATCAATGCCAGAAGAACATAACCGAGTANTTACAGATCACTGTTCTGATTTGTTATTCGCGCCAACAGAAACTGCAATGAATTTTCTTCAACGGGAGGGACTCAGCGAAAGGTCCGTCATGGTCGGGGATGTAATGATAGATATCTTAAAGGTCGTTGAAGCATCGCTGGTCGATAATCCAATTGATGTTGCTCAAACTACAGGTGGAATAGAACCGTTTGTTCTAGCAACAATCCATAGGCAAGAAAATACAGACAATGACCGCCGGCTAGAGACAATACTAGAATCGCTTTCAGAATTTGATACTCGTGTCATCATCGCTGCCCATCCAAGATTAGTAGATCGTTGTGCAAGATTTGGAATAGATCTTACACAAGGGTCATTGAAACCTATANAGCCTCTTACATATCGGGAGTTGGTTGCAACTACAGTTCAAGCCGAAGCNATCGTAACCGACTCAGGTGGGCTACAAAAAGAAGCATATTTTCTCGGAACTCCTTGTTCAACTGTTCGGTTTGAAACAGAGTGGCCTGAAACCCTCAATGGGAATTGGAATATGCTCGTGAGAGACTTATCAGATATGACTAATATCATTGGCAGACCCAAACCAACTGCGGAGCGCGGAAGCCCATTCGGGAATGGTTATGCTGCTAAAAGAATTGTNAGCATCCTGAAAGACCAAAAGAAATGATCTTATTTTCATACAATTTCCCCCATCAGAAGACCCAAGATTTTCTTTTTTATTGCCGCCACTACGGTTACGAAATATCACTGGTAGTTGCTGCTAATTTTCGTGACCTTGGATATCCNAAGAAACGAATTCGAAGTTCACTTAGGACAATTGGATTAATTCATCCTGAAGAGATTTGCAAAGAGCTTGGTGTTGATTACCTCGTTATGGATCACAACTCACCTGACCTACCCGAGATCCTCGCTTCTCGAGATCCCGAAGTAGGACTAGTTTCAGGAGCTCGAATCCTAAGTTCTGCCGTAATTGAAAGCTTCTCAAAAGGTATTGTGAACTTTCATCCTGGTCTCATTCCAGAAGCTAGAGGTCTTGATACTCCTCAATGGTGTGTATACGATGACATACCCCTTGGAATCACCACACATTTTATTGATTCCAAGGTCGACGCCGGTTTAATTATTGAGAAAAAAAGTCTTCCCGAATACCCAGATGATACTTTGGTAGATATTTCTGTGCGTCTTTATCAAGGCCAATTGGAAATGTTCAAGTCAACAATGGATAAGGCTCTTAACGATAAATTAGAGACATTCTCCCCCGTGCCCCAGAAAAGAAAAGCCCCGTACAGCGTATTTCCGATAGAGCTTGAAGATGAGTTANAGAAAAAAATCGCAACTAGGTTTCCCAAATCATCTTGAATGTTCTTGAAACTTCATTTNTCGGATAAGAGTTTCTATCTCTAATGGCTCTGCAAACTTTAAAATCGTTGGTAGATCACAAATATCGAATACAACGATTTTTTCGATCGGTTCTTTTTGATGAGCATTTCTGAGGGCACTGAGTAAATGCTCGTTTGTTTCCAGTGGGCCTCTACTTTCACTAACGTTTGATCCATTGGTATTTTTCTTGGTTGCAAAACCACGAATCATTGGAACAACGAATTTATAAATTTTTTCTAAAATAGGGCCGATAACTAAGGAAGATCTTAGGCTGTGCTTCATTTGATATTTCAATGATGTTAAAANTCGTTGTTTGGATAGAAAGAACGAAGCTCTGTTTCGGTAAGCAAAAATAGAATACGATTTNGATAAATCTACTTGACGAAAGATATTTCTATACGGGCATAGAATAATATCCGGTCCTTCATAAGCATTCGAATCTAAATAAGTGCTGCATTCCGTAGCTCGGGTTGGGTATGAAATTATGGTAGCCCTACTCATAAAATCAGNCTTTTGTATATGGTCAACAATTTGCTAGCAACCGCATGGTCGGAGAACTTTTCTTTAATATTGGATCTTGCAGTATGAAGATCTAAGTCATCAGAGTGTTTTGTTAGGTCAATGATTGCGTCAACAATGTCCCGCTCTTTAGAGCANTCATCTAGAAGTCGACCGCACAATCCAGCAATATTTTTCCATGTGTTCTCACTCCCCCCATTATGAAATGAAACGACTGGAATCCCGCTAGCGATAGCCTCGAGTGAAACAATGCCAAATGTTTCAAATTTGCTTAAGTGAACAAGTAAGTCAGCTTTAGAAAAATAGTTACGAAGGCTTTCGTGGGGTTGAGCACCAACTAGAAAAACACTATCCCTGATCCCTTTTCGTTTAGCGTACTTCTTTACCCAAGGAATGAGAGGACCAGTCCCAACTAGGGTTAGGGTAGCTCTAGGGGCTACATGTCGTTTATACATATTGAATGTCTTTAATAGCTTTACAATTCCTTTGTGTTGGAAAAGACTTCCCACATATATCCATGACAATGACTCATATCTTTCCCTCTGGATAAAATCTAGTGAGTTAAAATCAACAATATTAGGAATAATTTCGATCTTTTTTGATAATTGTGAACCAAATATGTCAATCAAATAGTTCTTCAAAAACTCTGAAACACAAATAAAAACGTCTGCACTCTCCACCACTTCCAAATACGCTTCTTTAGATCGGGAGTTAGACAAAACATTCTTTAGATTTGATTGGTGTTCAGTTATAACTATTGGTCTATCGTGGAGTCGTTTTATAGCTAAGCCAGTGGGCAACGCAAGGTGGGCATGCACTATGTCTGAGTTAAAAGGCAAAAAATCACGTTTTGTTTTTATTCCAGTTTCGAATGCTGTGGCTATTTCTAAAGCGCCAGAATTAATTGGTGAGGGGCAAGGAATGAAAGTTGCCTCCTGATGAGTCGGAAATGCATGGTCAATGTTTTTAGAAGCAACGGAAACAATCGAATCTTGAAAGACTTCAGAAACATGCCGATCTCTTAGGGGCATAGGTTGAGGAACTTCAACCGCCACATCCATGTCGCTGTCTATAAGAGCATGCACTTGACTGTGAACAAATTTCCCAGAGTATGGACTGTATTGATTGGGGTACCAGGGAGAAACAACTTGGATCTTCATTACAGATTTAAATTGTTTTGACTAAGGGAGGAGTAGNAAAGCATTACCTTTGATCCAACTGGGCTGTCTCATTACCTTCGGCTTGAAACTTAAGATACTCATCAGTCACAGACTGAACTTCTCCCTGCATCTTTATCTTTCCTCGATGAAGCCATATAGCTTCTGTAGCCATTTCAGCAACAAGGGTTGATGAATGGGATACAACGACAATTGAAAGAGCAGACTCGCACAAATCTTTTAAACGTTGCACTGCTCTCTCTTTAAACGCAGCATCTCCAGCAGACAAAGCCTCGTCGATTAGAAGAATTTCTGGTCGTATGTGAGTAGCGACTGCAAATGATAATCTGCCGAACATTCCTGATGAATAANTTGTCATAGGGAGATCTATAAATCCACCAATATCAGCAAANTCGATAATCGATTCTTGTTTTTCTTTTACTTCGTTTAATGTCATGCCAGCGGCAAGACCGCCAAGTACAACATTCTCACGGCCTGAAAGCAACCGATTAAACCCCATTCCCGGTGAAAGAAGATGAGGTCGACCCCACAAGTCGATTTTTCCCGTAGCAGGTTTTAAGACACCAATAACCGTCTTAAGCAATGTCGATTTTCCTGCGCCATTACCACCAATTAACCCAACTATTTTCCCCGAGGGAATACTAAATGAAATATCATCTAGAGCTTTTATCTTAGTTTTTCGCGTAGTTTTTTCATAAAACTTTCTCTTTTGGGCAGGCGAAGATTCAGCCACGACCGAGTAACTTACCGAAAGATTCTCTACTCGAACAGCTTCAGTTTCTAATCGCAAATTCATCCTCTTTCGATATGAAAACAAAGATACCGACAAAAAATACAGCTACGGACCATATCGAGAAGACCCCGATTTGTTCCCAAATTTTNGGCCCATCCGAATCAAGAGTGCCTCCCAAAGAAATCGTCCATGCAGTCACCCCTGAATAGAAGGGATTTAATCTNGCAATTTGATTCAAAGAACTATCCCCCAAGACCCTGGTATATTCCCAAATAACAGGGGAGAGATATAACCAAAGTCTCAAGAAATGAGGAATTAGTCGTGAAATATCTCTTACATACACATTTAAGGTTGCAAATATCAGCGCAAAACCGAAGCCAAACATACAAATCAAAATGATAATAATCGGAGTCAAAAGCATTTCTATATGCAGACCACGCTTAGCAATAATATGCATGAATGCATAAGCAATTAAAGAACGAAAAAACAAGTTTGTAGATGTAATTGTTGATGCAATTGGCACGACAATTCTTGGAATCGCTGACTGGCCCAAAATACCTCCCGGCCCTGACTGGACAGCCCCCATAGCCATTGTCACTATCTGACTAAAAAACAACCAAGCGTAGAGGTTACCGACTATTGCAGCTAGATAAGAAATGCTATCTAAACCTCCGCCAGAAAGAATACCTACAAAGATAAAGTAAATTAATCCGAACAAAAGTGGATTAATTACATGCCATACACGGCCAAGAAACGTCTCAAAATTTCTTGCTTTAATATCTGCAAGAGACCAGCGCCATGCAAAGACACGGAAACGCCAAGTCTCACGAAAGTAGTCGCTTAGAATTGGGAGGCCAGAGCGAGTAGCTTTCCTAGTTATCTTTGGTGAATTGTGGGTAGTCAAACATTTTCCAATAAGTTAAGCAGCCAAAGTATTCTAATTTCTAGACAAGAGTCTTGCACTTCTTTGATTGTTTAGAGTAAATCTGAACACAACTGGTATGAATCAATAAATTCTTATTGACTTCACGGATTGATAGCTGCTGAAATCGTATCTACCAGCCTTGCTTCGCTTCCATCATCAGACGTTTGATAGAATTCCAAGCCGGTTTGTCCTACTTCACGAGCTGAATCGGGATTTTGAATAAAAGATTGAACAATCATTGAAAGATCTTCGATTTCACCTACGAAACCCCCACCAGACTGTTCAATCAGTTTCGCTTGTGCTGGAAGGTTTGACCCAAGTACTGGAATACCTACCGCCCAATATTCCCAGATCTTTGTGGGAATAGCGTTTCTATACGCAGGCGTAGGTCGAAGAAAACAAAGGCCTGCAATGGCAGTTGACGCTATTTCCCAAGACTGACGATACGGAAGCCGGCCGTGCCATTTGATTCTGTCTGAGAGATTCCGCTTGTCTATCATGTTCAGAAGGTTTTTTTCGTTGCTGCAAGGCCCTATAAGGTCTAAACAAACCTTAGGTGTGATCTCTATGAGCTTGATCATTTCTTCCATTCCGCGACTCTCTCGGATATCTCCCACATAAACCAAACTTTGAGGAACTTTTGGTGGCTGTGAAACCGAAAAGTCAACAGGATTTGGACGATTACTCACATAAACCCCGCACTTAGCATCGATGCTCTGATCCGCAACGATAATAGCATCTGCACAACGATTCCTTATAAGTGATAATCCCCAGACGAAATAATTAACAATTGGTTTAAACCAGCTACTAATCCATGCCCTATCTTCAGCTACTAATTCATAAGCTTCATGAACATCTGCGATCACACTGGGCTTATTCCTTATGAAAATTGGAAGGAGAAGCTGGAGCTCAGGATCTGGGAGAATTACGCAATGGGGTTTTGCTCGCCTTATTTTTAAATAAGNTAACCACGGACCTAAGAGGAAGCGGAANATCCGGTTTTTGAATTTGAGGGCTACTATTTCTGTTGAAATTTTGTTGCGTTGAAGAGCGNTCTTATGACGAACTAAACGTCCGTCCTCTAAATCATGGGCTGTGGTAATGATCAAGACCTTAGAATCTGACATCTTTACCTAAATTTAGTCTGCACCAAATATAATTATGATCGCAAGGGATGTGTTTACTTAAGCGTCCAAAAAATCTCAGCGGTTTAGGATCCATATAGAACCATATTAGTAACTCAAGTAGAAGTAGCGTCTAATAAATGAATTTGCCAGCAAAGCCAATCGATTCGTCAATGATCCAAGTGCTACAAGAATCCCCTGAAATACTTCGTGGATTATTAGCGCACATTCATCGAAATAGTAAAAGTATGACTGCAGAAGAATTGACAAGTTCTCTTCAGACACTTGCTACTTCAAGAGAAAATCTCCCCTTAGAGAGATTAGTTTTTATATCGATGGGGAAAAACAATAATCTATCTCCTGAATTTCTTTCAGCTTTCATAAATCGGGTCGAGATAATTGAAATCCTTTCCACTAACAACGGCTACGAAATTCTTTACACTCTACTTTTGTCTGGGTCGCTTGCTTATCAGGATAAGGCTCTCCACACCATTAATGATCCAGGATTGATAACAGCATCTATCAATCACCTCACAAGAAAATATGAAACCTCTGAGAACTGTTGCACAAAGGTATTCTTTCACAAGCCTGAAAAAGAACCCGTGCTTGCTGAGACATTAATAGGCGCACTCAACGCACCCTTTTATCTTTTCTTCGAAAATGCAATATATAACCAATCAATCTTACGCCTTGAAAATGCTGCGAAAAAATGTTTTGTACCTGATGATCAAACCCTNACCGAATGGAAGAAACAACATGTAGTTCAGGCCGAAATCGGANATATGGAAAAGCTCACATTACTTTCAGAATTAATTACTGATCNGGCCCAAATTGAAATAATTCCGCAGGAAAATTCAGAAAAAAGCAAAAGTTCAGATCACCGAGTGCTTATCGTCTCTTATTTTTCACTTCCTACAACGCTTGTATCAACTCAAAGGCTGAGTTATTGGCACCAAACCTTAGAAGAAATTGCAGCAGAAGTTGATGTCGATCTTGAAGTNATCTGGTTAAGTGCTACCTCGAATGCCGCATTGTTCCAGAATAATAGGGTCATTCGAGATAGGGGGAATTTCCTTGTTTCTCCTAAAGCGCGTAACAGTCTAAACAAAGCTATCAAGATTGGGGTTCCTTCTCTGGGGCTTAGCTGGAGCGATTACGTCAAAGAAGAGACGCAGAAATGGGATGAGCAATTTGATACAGTCATTATCTCCGTTGGCCCATTCGGATATCTAGAACTAGGGGGATTCTTTAAACAAATATGGGGATCTCAAATAATTTACGATTTTCGGGATCCTTATGGGGGAGATGCAAGAATGGTCTTCTCTAAGAAACAAAGAGAATGGATCGATCAACATGAAGAAGACAATGTTAATCACGGCGATATTGTTGTATCAGTGAATGAACAGTGCCTGAGTGTCATAGCCCCACATGTTGAGATTGAACGTGCCATAGTTAACAACGGATACAACGAGACGATCGTAAATAAAGCATTACATTCACATACTCACAATCGTGAAGGGTCAGACCTCATTAAATTTGTTTATTGCGGGACNATTTTTCGCGATAGAGGAATAGATGAATTTGTCACTGCTTTCTCAGAAGGCAAACACGAACTAATACATTTTGGTCGAGATCAAACAANCTCAAAAATTCTTTTAAGCCACGATGCAATAGAACAACGAGGCTTCATTACTGATAAATCTATATTGGCAAGCGAAATGTTAAATTGTGATGCAGGAATCTTAAGACTTGGGGGGGAAGGAACAACGGGTACTACAAAAATCTTTGACTACATCGGATGTGATCTGGACATCATTATTATTACAGATGGGAAATTGGAGTCTGGTGCTGTCCATGACCTTACAAAAGATCTTGAAGGTATTTTTTGGGTAAATAACAGTCCTCGTGCTCTTAAACAATTTCTTACAACCTACTCGCCTACGAGAATCAAAAGAGAAAATCGCGATACCTATAGCAGAAAACATCAAGCTTCAATTCTTCTAGATTTAATTCTAAGATCTCAGGTTAATTCAGGAGCTCCCTAATGGACCCAGATAGAAATAGACCGTCAAAATTTTCGGAAATAGAGATGAAACTTCTTGAGGACTACGCGTCCCGACTCAATTCTGAAATTATAGAACTACGCAAACAAGTTCAAGAAATGAGAATTGACCGGCAACTCCGTTCCTTCCCAAGTTGGCTATTCAGAAGAATAAAGAGAATCTTAAAAGATCGTCTTTCAATCCGAACAAAGAATAGGATTAAAATTCTTTTAAATTGGTTGTCTAATCGAGCTCTAAAGCAATCTATTGGCAAGGCATCCAGATATAAATCCCTTGCGTCATCGAAGCAAGGCAAATCTATTTTGATTCTGGCTCACAACTATCCAGCTTCAGATGGTAATTACGGTGGGCAACATATTGAACGAAGAGTTCCTTTCTATAAAGCAGCCGGATTTGACGTTTCTATCTTTGTTCCAACGAAAAACACGACAAAAAAAATCTTGGCCGGAAATGATGGAAGCCCCCTCTACCTAGCTCCGCTGTCGCAAATTGAACAGATAGTAAAGCAGACAAATGCCGGACAGCTCGCTATTCACTCCCCGACCCCAGATATCTACGAAGTTACGAAAAACCTAATGCTGGATTTACCAACACATATCTGGATACATGGCTTCGAAGCCCGTAATTGGAGGGAATTGATTTCAGATTTCTCTGCGGAAGAAATTGCTAAATATGGCAAAAGATTTGATATTAATAACGTCGAAAGACAATGGGCATTATCAGAACTATTCACCAATCCAGATATCAACAAAATTTTTGTATCTAAATACATGCGTTCAGTTGCTGAGGAATTTGCTAGAACCCCGGCTTTGGACTCTCAGGTTATTCACAATGTTATCGATTCAAATCTGTTCCCTTATATTCCAAAGTCAGAGGAGATGAGAACACATATCTGCTCTATTAGAAACTTTGAAAAAAGGAACTATGCCACTGACTTGATGAGTCAAACGATCTTGAATCTTTCAAAAATGCCCTGGTTCTCCAAACTTTCTATAGAGATTTTCGGTGATGGCAAACACTTTGAACAAGACACAGCCTCTCTTCTGCCATTCAAAAACGTAAAACTGAATAAATCGTTCGTCGGTGCAGTACTCCTCAAAGGTATCTTTTTAAGAAATGGAATAGGACTTTTACCAACTCGCTGGGATAGCCAAGGGATGTTGAATGGTGAAGCCATGTCTTCAGGTGTTGTCCCAATATCAAACGCAGTCACAGCGATCCCAGAATTCATAGGTGAAACAGAAGGGATGCTAGCGGACCCGGAAAACTCAGAACAGCTAGCAGATGGAATTAGTAAATTAGTAGAAAATCCTGCCCGATTCCTTGCAATGTCTGAATCGGCACAAGTACGAGCAAGGAATCAGTGTGGACCTAAAGTGACGGTCCAGAGAGAAATTGATCTCTTTGAGAAGGCTTGCTTATAGCATTACATCCTTAATGTCCGGTGTTGATTTGTGATAATAAAAACAAACATTAGATGCAGGGACTTTATGGAAAAATTGCCCTAAAGTTGAACCCCATCAGACCCTCATAGTATCCCGACAAAGCGGAGGTCGTTTTGCGAGACATAATTGTTTGTTCGTTTTACACTGATGATGATTATTACCGAACGCATGGGAAAGAGTTAGAAGAGAATCTTATAGATCTCGGGATAAACCATAGGTTGGAAGAAATATCAATAGACCCCAATTTAGATTGGGTTGACATTTGCCGAAAAAAAGTACCGTATTTAAATGAAGTGTGCTCCCAGAACCCTGATAAAAGAGTCTTTTGGATCGACGTTGATTGCAGATTATTGGAGATTCCAGACTTTATTATTTCTTCGTCTGCCGACATCATTGGATTCCAGAGAGGATTTAGCCCTCCTATTGCAATCGGATATCGGAATCATACGCGATTCTGGGAACCTTGTTTCTGGGGGGTGGGGACTTCCAGCAATGCACGCAGAATGATTGCGGATGCAGCCGAAGCTGAAAAATCTTCACCCTTAAAAGCGACAGACGACTTTTTTTTCGAGGAAGGGTGGAGGGCAAACGCTGATGCATTGACATTTCAAGTTATCCCATCAGCATGCGTTGTAGGAAAACAGACTTCCTCTACAAGCCATCCAGCTTTTTTTGTCTTTGGGTCGAGTGGAAATGTTGCAGAATACAAGGGAACGACAGCTCAACATTTGAATGAACAACGGCCAAAATGGCTCCGTAAACAACTACTTAATATTGGTAAAAAAATGCTCAGTCTGCTCCCCAAAGGACTCTCAAGGAATATTATTGCCACCTCTGACCAAGTTGGATTTACTCATTATCTTTTGGGGTACAACCGTTCAGGAGTTTCAGATGGCAGAAGTCAAACACAGCGTCGGGATATCACTAACCGTATTTTAAGGTCAGGGATAAATGGTGAAATAGAACTCTTAGAGGAATTAGCTGATGATTTGTGTTCCAACAGCATCGTAAACCCATCTGAATTAGCAACGATAGAGGTCGCTAGGTCATTTGGTTTCTATGCCTCGAAAGAATCAGAGAGATACTTGGATCTGAGCTGGTGGGTTAGGCCGTTCCCAGGAAACTTTGGTGACTGGCTTTCTCCACTTCTACTCTCACACTATGGGAATTGTAAAATTTCTTTCCAAACTCCTACTGCACCAGATAGGAAAACACCGCCCCACATTGTGGCGGTAGGTTCTATAGCTAGGTTCATTAAAAATAACTCCATCGTTATTGGAACAGGAATATCTAGTTATGAATACCCAATTGAGACCCAAGCAAAGTACTTATCTGTCCGAGGGCCACTCACTGCAGATTTTCTTCGTTCGTGTGGAGGTCCGAATGTCGATTCGTTCGGTGATCCTGCAGTTTTAATTTCACGGGTAATTCCATTAAAACGGGGTGAAACTAATGGTCGCATTGCGTTAGTTCGCCATGCGAGTCATGACCGAGTTCCCCTTAAGCTTCCAAAAAATTGCGATGAGCTTGATATTCTTGTCTCGCATCCAGATCTCATAAATGACTTCTTAACTGAGTTAATAAAGTACGATGAGGTGATAACAAGTGCATTACATGTCTTGATCTGCTGCCAGTCCTATGGAATTCCTTGTTCCTTAGTGACCTTTGAGGGTTTGGAGGACAGTATCTCTGGAACAGGACTGAAATATCCTGACTACTCACTAGGGGTAGGATTAAAGGAGTTGAACCCGATGGTTGTTGAGAGGGATCTCACAAAGATTTCTCTAGAAAAAACCCGACAAACTGAAAGAATAGACGAAACAGTAAAAGATGAAGTTGAACAAAAACTTCTTGAAGGCATTAGAAGAATTTGGGATGTGAGAACTAGATGAAAAGTATTGCTTCTGAATTATGGGAAACAACCTTCGACCTTTTCCCTACACGTCGGGAATCTCGGATGATAATGGGAGTAATTTCTCTTGCTGTTACTATCTCAGTTTCAGAAATACTGATGGCTCATTTCTTTTCATTATTAATCTTGCCAACTGAACCTCGTTCCACAAAGAACCTAATAATTTTGGGGATTATTTTTCTAATCTTATTTACTGCCCTTCGTCTCGTTAGCTTTGGAAAAGAGCACTACCGATTAAATGTCTTTGAGAAGTCACTCGAAAATTCAAGAACAGGAGACCGAGTAGCTGATTCTTGGCGATGGGCAACTGCAATGGAGTTAACATCTCTTTTGACATTATGTGGAAGATTATTTTTTGTATCTGTTCTCCTTTTTTTCTTCTCACCGATTTTTGGAATATGTAATCTCATAGTTGGTATAGGAGTATTTCAAATCCTGTCTTGGCGCCTCAAAAAGCAATTCAAATCACAATACAAGTTTAAGGAAAAACAACGAACGAATGATCCGGCTTCAAACGCTGAGAAAGTTCGAACTAGGGTAATATCAGGGGAAATCGGCTCCCTTCTATCTTCAGCAGGGGTAATTATCCTTCTGGGTATTCTTTTATTGTTATTTGCTAATGACGCTGTGACTCCAGCTAAGGCGTTTGTTCTCTTTATTGCACTGCGGATGGTTGGACAGATTTATTCGGGACTTTCTTCAGGTTTAATGCGTTTTGCTAGAGCTCGGGTTTTCAGTGGATAGAAAACTAATCACGATTGGCTATTCGAGCCTTTCCAATCGCGTTCAAGAGATTGCACTTCCTGCACAGAGGGATGAAGTGGAAATACTGATTGCTGTTCAAGGGGAATATATGGACCCTGTTGAGCGAGAAGATGTCAGGATGATACATCTCGATAGCTTTGGGGCAGCAAAAAGTCGAAATGTGATTCTTACGGAAGCTGTAGGGGAAATCGTATTTTTTGGTGATGATGATATGCGGTGGGATGAGTCTGGCTTAAAGAGAACTATCGAATACTTTCAACTAAACGAGAGTGTGGACCTTGTCTTATGTCAGAGTAAAAACGAATTCGGCCAGCTCCGTAAAAGATATTTTCGGGGAAAAACTAGGTTGTCGAAGTATAACTCTGCGAAGGCCGCTACTTATGAGATAGCAATTCGGCTCGCTTCTTTTCAAATGAAGAATATTACTTTCCATGAGGATTTCGGAGCTGGTACAAAAAACTTTCTCGGTGATGAATTTATCTTTATCTCTGAGGCATGTGAAGCAGATTTAACTTGTGAGTTCCTTCCATGGACTATTGCAATTCATCCCAGCTCTTCTTCTGGAACTCTCTACGGAACAATAAAAGATACTGAAGCCAGAGCAAATGCAATACAGCAGGTTTTTGGGAGATTAGCAATATTCGCTCGATTGGGATTTACCCTAAGGAATCCTTTTCGCTTCAAAAGTTTTATGCTGATAATCCGTTTTATCTTCCGATGGTTTCCTAAAGAAGCAGACCAGTAACATCAGTAATTTGTGGCGGGGGCAGGATTTGAACCTGCGACCTTCGGGTTATGAGCCCGACGAGCTACCAAACTGCTCCACCCCGCGGTGGAAGTTCAATTATGCCGACGGAAAGTCGTAGGCGCAACTTTCTAAAGGCATACATATAAATTTATTCATTTGGAACATCTAGGATCGTTACTACTCCTGAGGACCCATCAACACGGATATGCGATCCATCTTTGATTATTTGAGTCGCATCTGCTGCAGCTACGACACAAGGCATTCCTAATTCACGGGAGACAATGACAGCATGACTCATCTGTCCACCTACGTTAACGACGACAGCCTCGGCGGGAACAAAGAGGGGCGTCCACGAAGGATCTGTTAGCGGAGCAATCAAGATGTCTCCTGTGCCTAAAGACCCTGGGTCAGAGGGGTCGGTTACTACTCTTGCTATTCCCTCAGCAACTCCTGGGCCCCCGCCGAAACCTTCAAGAGTGTCTCCAACCTTTAGGGCTGGGAAAGCCTGAGAGTTAACCTCTTCGCGGATCTGCCATGTAGACGGTTCTGGTAAATCACCTTCGAAAATAAATGGAGGAACTCTTCTGGAAAGCTCATTCCGTACTTGTTTTCTTTCAGCTATTCGTTCGTCGAAAGCAGAAGGGTCTCTTACAAATTCATCTAATTCAGTTTCTAGGATGAACCATAGATCAATCAGTTCCCCGCTGTCTCTTTCTCGAGCTGTTCTATCAGCAAGTTCACGTGACATGAGTCGAGCAACGTGTATCAGATCAATAATTGTCGTTTTCGATCTCTCTCTCGCTTTTGAGAAGAGAACTGAAGCATGAAACGCTTTATTGAATAACCACAATCCGAATCCTTTAAGTTGAGATCTTGCTAAGAGAAGTGTCTCTTCACGATTTTTTGCGAGTTTTCCCGCTCTCATAGTTGGCGATTTTTCGGGATCAGCGAGCCTCATTCTATCTATGAGAACTAGGACCGAGGATGGGTCTGTGCCCCATGTTTCACATGCGGTTTCCCATTCATTCGGTCCTCTGCTGCCAAATTCTTGAAGAAATGTATCAAATTCGTCAACAAAATTACTTGCATGGTACGAGTCGCGTATGCGTTTTTCAAGGCCTATTACTCCTTCGTCAAATAGTGTCGAAAGTTTGGGATCCTTTGCAACTATTCGACCTAGTTCCCATAACGCAAACGAGGGCGCAGCACTATCTACGTCACCTAAGTTCCCGAGGAGTGTTAATGCAAGAGATCTATTGCCAAGACGCTCTTCGCAGATTGTTGATAGTAATTGGACCGCACCGCCAGCTTGACCGGTTACATCAAGATGATTAGTGAATAGATCCATCGCTGGTTGCATAATTTCTCTAAGTGTCGTTACGATTTCCTGATTAGTTGAGTGGAGAATCTCAGGAAGTCGTTGTTGCCATTGTCGAACCAGCTCTCTGTCCGATTCCAATGATGATATTTCATTTGTATTCAGCATTTTCCATCCATATCGAATGATCTTCATACTTGCGAGAAGATTTTTGTCATCCTTATGTGGAGAATATTCTGGGGCTTGTTGTTCTGATCCGTAATATGTTGCGTCGCTTTTCTCGATGGTCGTTCCAGGTGTTCTTACTGCGATCATTCTGCCAAACGAAAGATTGAGATACATATAGCCTGCAAAGACACCTCCGAAACATGAAGGTCCTTCCAAGATATCTTTTGGAGAAATGACCCCCGCATTAATTGCAGCTTTTGCAGCTGCATCTTCTCCAGCGATTCTTGTGAGAGTGATAGTTAAGGGGTAGGCGACTTCTGGCCAGACTTCTCCAGCATTTCCTCTTGTATATATCGGATAACGTTTTGATGGATGTTGGGTTATGTATTCTCCCAGCCCAAAATCCAACATTTCTGCTGACCCAAGTCTCATTGTTGCACAATATGCTATTCGTGATATTTGCGCCAACTGTTTAAGCGCGCTCTAATGCGAAGATAAGAAGGTTTTTTATGGGAAATAAGAAAATTGTTGAACGTTACTGGGATGTGCATTTTGAACGGAAGTGGGACGAAATGGCCGGTTTTTTCTCGGAAGATGCTCATTACACGGATGTGGGTTTAGATGCGGTTGGAGCAACAGGACCCAAGGAAATTATTTTACGGTTGCGTTTAGGGATTGAGCCTCTTTCAGGATATGTGCACTTCCCAAAAAATATGATTGCCGAATCGAACCTTGTCGTAACCGAACATGTTGAACAATGGCAGTTCCATACCGGAGAGATCATCGATCACCCTTTTACATCAATCATGGAAATAAATGATGTCGGATTAATTTGCCGGTGGCATGACTACTCCCATTTGGGAAATCTTTTAGATCGGGCTCCATCTTGGTGGTTGGAGCATATTGTCAATGGTTGGAGAGATCGTCCTGATTTGTAGAGATACTTTTATCGGTCCATTACGATTTGGAGGATATACCAAAACATTGTCATAAGAGAAGCGAACAGGGTTACAGCGGCACCGACATATGCTTGTTCTGGGTAAGAGTGAAGAATCTTCTGGGTGTTGTACAGAATTGAAGCACCCATTAATGCAACCATTGCTACCGAAAACCATGTTCCGATATTCATCCCAAATAGAAGAGCTGCGACTATTAGGACCATTGCTGCTACCCCGCCCCATATAAGAATAGGTCTTAAGAATGAGAGGTCACGGCGTGTTACCCACCCGACGAAGGAAAGACCTGCAAATCCCATTGCTGTGATGATTGCGGCGACCCAAACGTCTCCTGCTGCTTGTCGAACGTTAAAGACGTAATAAAGAAATGGGGCAAAAATTAGAGCTTCAACCGCTGATATGGCAAATAATCCTCCATATTGGCGGCCGACGTTTTCAAGGTCATAACTTGCTTGAGTAGAGATCCACGTTCCCACCATGAATAGCCCGAGGAAAATAAGCCAAGCTCCACCATTCCCGGCGAGCATTTCCCATAGATTCTCTGCAATACCTGTCGCAAACATTAGATATTCGAACGCCATAAAGGAGCCGAGTGCTAGGCCAAGATGCTGGTAGACCTTGACCATAAATGCCACCCTGTCAGTTTCTTGTAATGAAGCGACTGGGGTATATGCGGTTTGTGAATAGCTCATAATGTCCTTTCGAAAGTCAGATATTCCTTAATCCTATACAATTTTTTCTAATTATTCTTCTAGTTGAGACGCAATTGATTCTGTTGCTTCGATAAATTCTTCTACCATTTCATAGACCACTTGTGACGTAGGTTTAGTCTTGTTCATTGTTCCTACAATCTGGCCGACAAAGTAATTTGCTAGTTTTTCAGCACCTGAACCTTCGCGATGGGCAGCGCGATTAATTCTCGCTATTGCTTCGTTTATTAAGACAGGTTGTAATGGCATTCCTAGCGGCATAGGAGTTTCCGGATTTTCCCATTCGTCTGTCCATGATGATTTGAGTTGCCGAGCCGGTTTCCCTGTTCTTGATCTCGAACGGATTGTGTCTGACGAGGTGGCTGACAGCATCTTTTCTTTTACTACTGGATGGGTTTCCGCTTCTTCGGTTGTGAGCCAAACAGAACCGCACCAGACTCCTTGAGCTCCTAAAGCCATTGCAGCAGCCATTTGTCTCCCGCCGCCGATGCCTCCAGCGCCAAGCACCGGGACGTCTCCAACTACATCAACAATTTCTGGGATAAGGACCATAGAACCGATTTCACCGGTATGACCTCCAGCTTCATATCCCTGTGCGATTATGACGTCAACTCCGGCATTTACATGGCGTTGGGCATGTTGGGCTTTCCCAGCTAATGCACCGACTTTTTTGCCTGCTTCCTTTGTTTTATCAATCATAAATTGTGGTGGTGGACCAAGGGCATTGACGATAAGAGAGGGTTTATGAGCTAAAGCTATTTCGAGTTGAGGAGTGGCAGTAGATGCGGACATGGGAGCAGCACCCTCATTAGTTACATCAAATTGTCCTTTGGGAGCATCCGTTAACGGCGGGACATCGTAGCTTTCGAGAATCTGATTGACATAGTCGACATGTTCTTTTGGGATCATTTCAACAATTTGCTTTACTGTAAGCCCCCCATCATCTGATCCGGCATACTTCGCTGGGACAATAAGGTCAACGCCATAAGGTTTATCGCCTATTTCTTCCTCTATCCACTGGATGTCAGTTTCGAGACCCGTGGGAGAATGGCCGACTGCTCCTAGTACCCCAAATCCTCCTGCTTTGGAAACTGCAGCAACAACGTCTCGACAATGGCTGAATGCGAAAATTGGTATATCGATATGGAACATTTCTGTTATGTCGTTCTTCATTCTCTAACCTTTCGCTTCTTTGATAACACTAACCGGAATCTCCATATATCGGCTACGCAACCATTCACCTAGGGCTTTAGCCTGAGGGTCTTGTCGTGTAGAAGCAGCTACACCTTCTTGTAGGAGCCCGCGAATTAGAAAATTTAAAGAGCGGATTTTTGGATATCTGAATCGCTCAATAGTTAGTTCGGATGTTTCTGGTAAAAGTTCTTTGAGTTTATCTATGGTTAGAGCATGATCTAACCATGCCCATGAAATGTCACTTCGAGCATAAATACCAAGATTTGCATCCCCGCCTTTATCTCCTGAACGTGTTCCGCAAATAGTTCCGATAGCCACTCTGCTACTTGGGCCTGCTGGCTTAGATAGTGGTTCTTCACTCTTAAAGTTAAGGATTGTTTCTTGTTGCTCAGATGGTTCGATTAAGGTCGTTGCCCCGTCGAGTAGATGGACGTATTGGGGAACAAGCTCAGCTGAGACGAGGGCAGGTCGATAAATCCCATATGGGGAGGCGGCTGTAGGGCCGCTACCGAGGCTATACATTCCTGGAATACCTGCGAGGACTGTGTGGATCATGGCATCAGTGAATACTCTTCCAACTTTTCGTTCATCTTGATCCTTTACTGTGATTTTCCAAATAGCTGTTGCTTTTTCTTGTTGGTCAGGATCTTGTTTGTCTGTTCGGATAACTTCACTGGTAATAGTTTCAAAATCATTTGACTGGTATGGGCATGAATCCCAAAATGCTGCTTGAGCGAAAGCCGCTTTCTCTTCAATGTCTAATCCAGTCAATGCAACAGAAAATGAATTTCTATATCCACCGAGTTCATTCATTGCTACTTTCAGGGTTGAAGGTGGGGATTGCCCTTTTACTTCAGAAACTTTTACCCTATCCGGACCGGAATTTTCAATTTTTATAGTGTCGAAACGTGCGGTCACGTCTGGCCCGAGATATTCAGGACCTCCGATCTCGTAGAGTATTTGACTTGTTATTGTTTCTGTATTTATTAAGCCTCCAGTGCCATCATGTTTTCCGATGATCGAAGATCCGTCGTGAGCGATTTCTGCCCATGGGAATCCGAAACGCGCTTTACCGCCAATTTCGTTCCTTTCAGATATTTCTGTGAAAAAGGAGAAGTTTCCACCAGTTGCTTGAGCTCCACATTCAATGATGTGTCCGGCGACGACAGCTCCGGCTAGCTGATCGTAATCATTACTTGCCCAGCCGTGATGCCATGCAGCAGGGCCACAAACAACGGCTGCGTCAGTTACTCGACCGGTGATTACAACATCTGCCTGTTGGTTCAGCGCTTCTACTATTCCCCAACATCCAAGGTATGCGTTTGCAGTTACGTAGGACTCGAAATCGCCAAGAGGTATGTCTGGTGAAAATGGTTTGAGGTTGTCGGTTGATACGAGATCGTGGATTCTGCCCATTAAGTCATCGCCATCAACGTATGCAATTGTTGGATTGAGGCCGATTTTTCCTGCAATTTCGTTGATATGTTCAGCGCAGCTGCGTGGATTAAGTCCACCTGCATTGCTTACCACTTTAATTCCTTTATCTAAACAGGTTCCCATAACCTGATCCATTTGGGTTACGAAAGTTCGTGCGAAACCTCCATTGGGATTTTTGTTTTGGATTCGGCTCAGGATGAGCATTGTTAATTCAGCGAGCCAGTCACCAGTAAGCACATCGATGGGCCCACCCGTTACCATTTCTTCGGCAGCAGATGGCCTATCGCCGAAGAATCCTGAACAGTTGGCGATCCTGATCGGGTTAGTTGTCACTGGTTATCATCCTGCTGGAGAGAAACGAGTAGGTCGCCGGTATCTACACTATCGCCTGGTTGAAAATGGATATTGATGACAGTCGCGGGTCCGGTAGCGACTATTTTGTGTTCCATTTTCATCGCTTCAACTACAACAAGGACATCCCCTTCTTTAACTGTTTCTCCTTCGCTGACATTGACAGCAATAACTGTCCCAGGGAGTGGGCTTGTTGGTCCTGCACCAAACTGTTCGGATTCTCGGTGGATGAATCTTGGTTTACGTGTCCACGTTGCTGTTCCGAGCTTACTTTGAGCATGTACCGTTTCCCCTACAACTGTGGTGTTGATCACTTGTCGGCGGTTGTTGATCTCAATGGTTTGTTCTGTTTCGGATTGTCTCAGTATACGAACGTTGAATTTAGTCCGCTTGTCTTCGGTAAGGGTTCCATCTTCTTGGGGTTCTGGCCATGGTCCGAGAAGAACAGATGCGTTATTTTTATCTATCGTGTATTCGACGAAGTAATCTCCAGCTGAACTTTCCCAAGTTTGTCTTTGACCTTGTGTTCTAAGGTTGCGCCACCCAGATGGGGCGAATGTTGCCACTTTGCGTTCGAGGCGTTCACTAAACTCAAGAGCGAATACGGCTCCTATCAGAAGTGCGTTGAAATCGTGGGGTCTGGGTTCTTGGCCATTTAATACCTCCGGATGGTCTTGAAGGTAGGTGATTGGCGTATTGGCTTTTCGGTAATCATCTTCTGCTAATACTGAGAGGATCATGGAAAGGTTTGTTTCGATGCCACTGATCTGTGTTGAGCGAAGGGATCGGGCAAGTTTCATTATTGCTTGCTCCCGGTCAGATCCGGTTGAAATAATTTTGGCAATGAGAGAATCAAAATCTGTTGTTACTTGTGACCCTTCGCTTATCCCACTGTCAACTCTAACTCCTCCGCCAATTTTAAATTTCTCTATTTCTCCTATTGATGGCATCCAGTTTTGTGATGGATTTTCAGCGACTAGGCGAACTTCTATGGCATGTCCTGAGAACATGATGTCCTTTTGTTCTAGTGAAAGTTTTTTTCCTGATGCGACCTTGATCTGAAGTTCCACAAGATCAAGGCCGGTGATAGATTCGGTTACTGGATGTTCGACTTGTAGTCGAGTGTTGACTTCGAGAAAGTTGATCTCTTCCTTATCGTTAACTAGGAATTCAACCGTCCCAGCATTTTCATATTTGACGTGTTTTGCTAAGGCGACTGCCCCATCACAGATTAGTTTTCTGACATCTTCTGAGATTCCGCATGAAGGTGCCTCTTCAAATATTTTCTGGTTTCTTCTCTGGATAGAACATTCTCTTTCTCCTAGATGGAGAACATTTCCGTGTGCATCACCGATAATTTGGACTTCTATGTGCCGCCCTTGAGTGATATATGGTTCTACAAACACTCGGCCGTCACCAAAGGCTGATTCTGCTTCTCGTGATGCCGATTCTATAGCGCTTGCAAGGTCGGACTGCTTTTCTACAATTCTCATTCCTCTTCCACCACCGCCAGCTGCTGCTTTAACCATGACTGGCATATCAAATTTTGGTGGTTTGTCTCCCGGTTGAACTTTTGTTGAGGTTACGGTTGGGACGCCGGCATCAATTGCTGCTTTTTTGGCAAGCATTTTGTCACCAAGGAGAGCTATCTGTTCGGGTGTTGGCCCGATCCAAATAAGCTCCGCATCTAGAACGCTTTGGGCGAAGAGTGAATTTTCAGCTAAAAACCCATATCCGGGATGAATGGCGTCACATCCATTGTCATGCGCGGCTTGGATAATTTGCTCTCCGTTAAGGTACGTTTCACTTAAAGTTTTTCCTGGCAAGTAAATTGCTGTGTCTACGGTGTCAGCATGGAGAGCGTTTCGATCAGCGTGGGAATAGATTCCAACTGTTTCAATACCTAATCGATGTGCTGTTTTAGCTATGCGAACTGTTATCTCTCCTCGGTTTGCGATGAGGAGGCGGTTGATGTCATTCATGGTTAATGCCTCCAAACCCCGTATTCAGTAGCGCCTTTTATTTCGTTGCTATGAATAGCTGAGAGAGCAAGTCCAAGAACTGTTCTTGTGTCGGCAGGATGAATTATCCCATCATCCCAGAGTCTTCCCGTTGAGAAGAGTGCTCGGGATTCATATTCGATTTGGGCTTCGAGAGCTGTCCGGCGTTCTTCAAGAGCTGATTCGTCTACTTCTTGACCGCGCCCTGCTGCAGCATTACGAGCAATGATATCCATGACGCCAGCTAGAGGTTCTGGGCCCATAACAGCTATTCGGTGATTTGGCCATGTGAAAACAAAGCGGGGGTTGTATGATTTGCCCGCCATCCCATAGTTCCCAGCCCCATAGCTGGCTCCGACCATAAGGTTGAGATGAGGCACAGTTGAATTAGAAACAGCGTTGACGAGTTTCGCTCCATTTCGGATAATGCCTCCTTGTTCTGCTTTGGAACCGACCATGAAGCCTGTAATGTTGTGCATGAATAGAAGGGGAAGGTTAAGTTTGTTGCAAAGTTGAATGAATTGGGCGCCTTTGCTGGCTTCCTCGGAGAAGAGAATTCCGTTATTTCCTAAGATGCCTATAGGAAAGCCGCAAATGGAACCCCAACCGCATACTAGTTTTTCTCCATATAGGGGTTTGAATTCTTCAAATCTGCTTCCATCAAGGATACGTGCGTGTATTTCTTTTATTTCAAAGGGGATACGGACATTCGCCATTGCGCAACCAAGTAGTTCATCTGGTTCATAAAGAGGGTCATCAGCGGGTGCTGTTGGCCCAGGTCCTAGTTTTTTCCATTCAAGATGCCGGACTATTTGACGGGCTATCCGCAATCCATCCATTTCATCCATAGCTAAGTAGTCAGATAATCCACTGGTTCGTGAATGCATCTCTGCTCCACCCAGAGTCTCTTCATCTACATCTTCATTGATCGCCATCTTAACGAGTGGTGGACCTCCAAGATATGCAGTGCCTCTCTCTTTGACGAATACGGTGTAGTCGCTCATACCTGGGATGTATGCACCTCCGGCGGTATTTGGGCCAAATGCTACACATATTGATGGGATTCCCATTTTTGATAATTGGGTTATATCGCGAAACTGCTCACCGCCATAGACGAAAATATCTGCTTGTCGAGGTAGGTCAGCTCCTGCGGATTCATTTAGTAAAATTAAGGGAAGCCTGTTTTCTCGAACGATTTCGAAGAAGCGTTTCTGTTTATTCCATGTTGTTGGGTTTCCAGCGCCTCCTCGTACGGTCATATCTGATCCAACGATGCCACATTCAACTCCCTCAATGACACCAATTCCATTGAAGGTTCCTACGCCTATAGGGTCTTGCGTCCCCCATCCAGCTAAAGGACTTAGTTCTAATAAAGCCGTGTTTGGGTCAATGAGCGCTTCGATTCTTTCCCGAACAAGCATTTTTCCTCGGCTTCTATGGCGGTCAACGTATCTTTGACCTCCAATTGATGGGACACTCGCCATCTGTTCGGCAACTTCATCCCATAAAGCTTGCATCTCAGCAAGATTCTGCTGGTAATCATCAGAAGTTACATCGATCCGGCTTTGTAATACTGATGCTTCTGACATTCGCTTCCTCTCGAAGACTTCACCTCATTGGGAATCTTCTAAATAAAGATTACCATCGAGATTTTAGATCTCCGATTCCAGTAAGAGATTCAATCGAAGTCGAAAAAACAATTAGACTCTCTTCGGAAGATTCTGAAGGCTCAAATCCGGCTGATACTCTCTTGAAATGGATATATCTCAGTTACAAGAAGATCTGCTGCAGGAACAGCTGGCTCTAGACACAGTTGTGTCGAATTTGTCGGATGAACAGTGGAGTCTTCCTACTCCGAGCCCTAGGTGGACGGTAGCTGACCAAATTGGTCATTTAACATACTTTGATGAGAGTGCTGCTATTGCTATAACCGATCCTGAGAAATTCACAAGCCTTCTTCACGAACTTCTCGAAATCCAAGATACGAATTTAGCTGAAGACTACAGCTTAGCTACTTATCGGGAAATGAACGCTGAGGAATTACTTTCAAGCTGGCGTCAAGGAAGGAGAAATTTAACTTTGGCTGCCCAAACCCTAAGTAATGAAGACCGTGTTATTTGGTATGGGCCTTCGATGGGGTCAAAATCCTTTCTTACCGCTCGGTTAATGGAAGTCTGGGCCCATGGTCAAGATATCTTGGATGCTTTAAATATTGAGAGAACATCTACCGATCGGCTTAGACATATTGCCCAATTGGGATTTATCACTCGAAATTGGGCGTACATTAATCGAGGTTTAGCTCCTGTTGAAGAACCTATATTCGTTACTCTTTCCAGCCCTTCAGGAGAAGTCTGGGAGTTCGGCACTCAAAACGATACGAATACGGTTGTTGGCTCTGCTTTAGATTTCTGTCTCGTTGTTACTCAAAGAAGGAATATCGTTAATACTGAACTTACGGTCATTGGACAAACTGCTATTGAATGGCTTTCCATTGCACAAGCATTTGCTGGCCCTCCTACGGACGGGCCACAAGAAAGTAGCTAAAAGTCACCTCACGTTGGTTGAGATTCAATTTGATTATCGACTGCTGAGGAGATCGTTCGCTTGATCGACGTAACTTAGTCCTTCATTTATCAGATCTTGATAAGCGCCGAGGTTGCCCTCTTCTAACGATTGGTTAGCAGCTTCGAAAGCTTCCTGAGCTTGAGAAAGAAGCTGTTGAATTTCTTCTGTCACGGGCGTCTCGGTGGCTTCTTCACTTTCGGAGGGTTGTTGAACAGTTGGTTCAGTTTCTTGAGATTCCTCATCTTCATCTTGTGTTGAAGGTATTGAAGATATTCCTGTCAGAGATATTGGACTCGCATTTTCACAGTTTTCCCCTACCTCATCATCTGGTAAGAGCAAAGCCCCTAAGACAAGTTCAACAGTTGCGCAAATTCTTACACTTTCTCCGTAGGCAGCAATTACCTGTTGGACTGCTGGTTGACTTCCACTTGCTTCGACATATAAAGGTCGCAGGTATAACAATGCGTCAGGGTTTTCCCCGCCGTCGAGAGGAACAAGGAGCATATTGCCAAGTTTGACACCAGATCCACGTTGACCTAATAGTGTTGTTGTCTTGGCCACTTCTGGGTCGGCGAGCATGCTTCGGTTCGCAATAACGGGACCATCGACTTTTAAACCGGGAACGGTATAGGCCACGATCCTGCTTTGTCCCTGATCATTTGTTTGAGCGACCATGAACGCTTCAAGTTGCTGTCTGCTGTCATCGCTAGAACGGGGGACGAAAGGACGTAACAAAACAAATTCTTGTGAATCTTCACCAGGAAGCTGCATCTGGACGTAGTAGGGATCCATCCTCTTACCAGATGCAAAGGTCACAAATCCCGTTTCCGAAATAATGGCTGTAGGGGCATTATCCAAATCATCTCCAGGATCAAGGGACACTACCCAGGCGCCCGCCGCTTCATAAAAATCGTTTGCATCGTCTAGGTGATATTTTCCCCACATGTTTGTTTGTACTTTAAATAGATCTTCTGGGTATCTCAGATGCTCAGCTATAGATTGCGGCATACCTTCATTCGAACCTTCGGGGGGGAAACCCAAAGTAAAGAGATTTGGGAAAGCCTGCATATACGCCCTAATTATTGGATCCTGATCATCAATGACATAAAAGGTCACATCACCGTTGTACGCATCAATAACAACTTTTACGGAGTTTCTCACGTAGTTAAATTGATCAGATAAACCACTTCTTGACGGAACAGAATTGTCGTCTGCTGATTGTGAATACGGGTATCTATCCGTTGTTGTGTATGCATCGAGAATAAATTTGATCCGGCCATCGACAATGACAGGATATGAATCTGAATCGTAATCTAGAAATGGAGCTAGCTCCTTTGCTCTATTGGTTACATCTCTGTTGAAGAGAAACTTCGAGTCATTATTGATCAGCCCAGAAAATATGGGGTTTAGATCTCCAAATCTCAAGGCGAAGGCAATTCTTCTAAAAAACCCTCCAGCTCTTACGCCGTCATCTCCGTCGTATTCGAATAATAAGTTCTGGCCAGATCCGTCGCTTCCATTGCAGGTTGTTTCGTTTTCTTCTTCTGGGACGTCGAGTCTTTCAGATCCTGTTAATGCAAAATCGATTTCACATCGATCTGTATTGACGATGGCATAACTTTCAAGTTCTTCTCCAACATATATTCTTGGCTGGTCGAGTTGTATATTAATCCTGTCGCTGTTGACTTCAGTCGGAAGACCACCGATTACAAAATCTGGTTCTCCTTGNGACGTGACGGTGTTTGCAGGGGCAAGAGCTACTCCGTATCCATGGGTAAATGTAACATGTTGATTTTCCCAGCCAGAATTGACTCCTTCAAGATTAAGTTCTCGAGCTGCGATCACAACAGTACGAGTATCACCATCAACTTCATAACGATCCACATCTAGGTCTGTCGCAAACTTAAACTGTTCGCGTTCAACCTCAAGCGCTTGATACGTCGGAGGGACGATTCCTGGATCCAATAGTCGAAGATTATTGAGAGTAGATGAATTTTCGTTCAAGATTTCAAGCGTGAGAGCATCCTCAACATTCGGGGTAAATGTTCGTTCTTCTATATTGGCATCATCCCCTGACCCCGATGAAACTTTTAGGCCAAATGCTTCGCGGGTAGCGGCGATATTTCGGTCAATGTATTCAGCTTCTCGCGAAGATTCAGATGGTTCAACGACGAAACGTTGGAATATAGNGGGGTATATGCTTCCAATAGCTATGGCAACAAATGCCCATAGACCGACTGAAACTACCGGCAGGACCCAACCCCTTCGCCAAATATTGATAATGAGTAGAACTGCGGCCGCAAGAGAAATGAGGATTAGTAATTTGATAGCGGGAAGCTTCGCATTTATATCGGTGTAACTCGCGCCATCAACAATTCCTCTTCCTGAAAAGTTTAATGAATACCGTTGATACCAATAATCTGCTGCTTTGATGAGAGCTAGAACAGCCAGTAATACGGAAAGATGTACCTTTACTGGAGGTGTAACTCGTCTGCCGGCTGTATTAACTCTTATCCCGCCATTGAGATAATGGGCGATGGATGTAATGACCAGTACCACGATAAACGTCGTAAAGAACCAATTAATTATGAACTGGATGAAAGGGAGCTGAAAGACATAAAATCCGATGTCAGTGTTAAATTGAGGGTCTTTTACTCCGAAATCCTGCCTATTCCTAAAGAGAATCCAATCCTGCCATCGACCTCCCGTACCTATTCCAAGGAAAAGAGCAAATAAGGCTGAGATTCCTATGCGGATTAGCCCAGCGCGGGATCCGATTACAGCGTGGTAGCGACTTACTAGTGCTTCTTCTGGCCCTTCTGGTCTGCTTTTGGGGGCAATACGGTCAGCTACAAATAAGTTCACCCACAAAAGAATGAAAGTGAGCAACATAAAGAATAAGGCCAAACTTACTTTTGTAAGAACAACTCGTTTCCATACAGAGCTGAAGCCGAGGGAATCAAACCATAAATAATCTGTATAAAATCCTGCTATTCCTCTGAGAGAGACGATAAGAACTATGAGGGCGACAATACTTAGAACAAGAATCGTCCGTGCTCGTCGGGAAAATCTACTTCGTGGCCTAGGAGAGGGCACGCCACTAATATCAGTCATGCTTCAGAGGTGCTCCTAGGTTTTTGGCTCGATTTGAACGCTGTAGAGGCCATGCAGTAAGCCTACCGTGATGATTTGTTCTTGAGTCCAGCTCACCGGTTCTTTGCTAGTTCCGCTTCTGCACAACTTAGAACACCATCCTCTTCGTCAATCGGACTCTCTGAAAATTCTATGGAAGTTATTCCGTATTTTTTCGCAACCTCAACTCCGTTACCGCCAAATTCTTCTAGAACTAAAATGGCGTCGGTGAAAGTTTGCACGCATCGAATTTCCATCCTTTCATCAGCAATTTCGGACGCGGTAACATATTCACCTGGTGGTACAAGGAATAGTTCTATCCCTGACTGGATTGCGGCTTCCGTTTTTTGTGGAACTCCTCCGACTGGACCTATATTTCCAAACCTATCGATAGTTCCAGTCGTCGCTATCCTTAGCCCTCCAGTAAGTTCACCTTCTGTTATCACATCAAGGATTGACAGCGAGAATGCTAACCCTGCTGAAGGGCCACGAACATTTCCCACGTCGATAGTGATTTCAAACGGAACATCTGCGCGGACAGGGGTTTCAATCACTACTCCTAAGAAACCTCTTCCCTCTCTTTGTGGGTGTTCAGCTAGAGCCAACTGTTCAGTTATCGATACTGCATTATCGTCCGCTCCAGAGCCGCCAAAAGCTGAGGGTGATCGGAGGAAAGTAATTTCGACCATGTCACCGGGCTCCTTTGCTTGAATGAGATTACCTAAATCTTCAGGGCTTCTTACCTCTTCATTATTGACCTCAACGATGAGATCACCTAGCTGTAAAGAAGCTTCGGCGGGGCTTCCTTCTACGAGTTGGATGACAAAGGCTCCTTCTATTTCGGGAATGATTTCATATCCAAGGAAGTTCAACGCTACTAAAGCTGCTGTACTCTGTGATTGCTCCATTTGGAATTGAGTGACTTTACGTGTTTCGTTGACGGTTCGTCCACCATCGATGACCGAAGGACTAATCAATTGCTTGGTTTCATCCTGTTTAGCTCTTATCCACTGCCATAAGGTCACTTCTCGTTTGATTGAAACAGTGGTATAGGCAATTTCTCCTTCCGGAGGGAATATTGGAGTTCCATCGACAATGATGGCTTGAGCAGTATTGTTCGCGCTACCAGGTGACAAAATGTAGCTTTTGTCACTTACCCATGAAGCNGGTGCGAAAAAGATGAACAAGACTGGTGCGATGATAAGTAGAATTATGCCGAGGATAATGATGGCGTAACTCGGCCGTAGTTTCCTTTTCAGCAGTGGAGAAGGCTTGGCGTCTTCGTTTTCTGAATTCAATGTTTCTATTGTGTCGTCAATATCCACATACTTCTCCGGATTGGTTCACGCATTACACTTTGCCACGTTCAGAGGCACATTCCATTGCAGGAGCCGATTATCTTTTAGGTGACATTAAAGAAACAACCGTACAAGTAGAATATTGGGTGAACGTTGAAGGGGTATTAATGCCTAGTACATTAGGGAAGTCAATTTCTCGACTTTTTTCCCAACGTGATCCCTTGGCTAAACATCGAGCTGTTACAGGAATAGGGGCTCGTATTCGGTGGTGGCAGCGAGTAGCGAGCCTTATTGGTGTTGTGATCATTGTTGGAGTATTGGGGTTGCTCTTAGCAGCAAGTGTTGGAGTCATCGTGATAGGTGGTCGGGTTCTTTTGGACGTTCTAGTTAGTTGATGGAAATGCATTCTCGACAGTCCGATGGGGGTCCGCCAGTTCACCAAGTATCCCGTATACGTCAAAATATCATCGAGTCTTCACTCAAAGCAGATCTTTCTGAAGCTATGAAATATTTAGATCATTCTGAATCTAAAGTTAGGGCTTCGTCTTTAGTGGCCTTGGACGGAAATGGAAAACTAGATGAAAAGATCCTACATACTGCATTATTAGATACATCGTTTGAAGTTCGAAGTACGCTTGCCTACTTATCATCAAAAAATAGGCGGATACCTATTGAAAATTTTCTGATTGATATAGATCCTGCTGTTGTGGAGATAGCTTGTTGGGCTATAGGNGAACGAGGGGAAGCTTCAGATTCAAATCTCTTAAAGCTTCAAGAGATTGTCGAATCACATGACGATGCTTTATGTAGAGAATCGGCGGTAGCTGCTCTTGGAGCGTTAGGAAATAAAGATACTTTGAGCAGCATCCTTAAAGCGGTTGATGATATTGCTACAGTTCGGCGTCGTGCAGTTTTGGCTCTATCTCCGTTTGATGGACCAGAGGTAGAGGAAGCAATACAGAAAGCTTTAGAAGATCGAGACTGGCAAGTTCGGCAAGCCGCAGAAGATATTGCGAAGTAATTTGGTGTGAATAGTTTTTTGAATCTTAAAATCGCCAAATGCCGCAATTGGATTTTTCAGTAATACGAGAATACTAAAGGTTGTTATCTTCTATAGCGTGTATTTGGATCTTCCATAAACATTGCTCGGACTGATTCGAACGACTCAATGCAGCGGCCTGCACCAAGGACTACTGCTTCAAGGGCATTGGGGACTACATGCACCGGAACATCTGTTTCTTCTGACAGTCGAGTGTCAAAACCTTTAAGCAATGAACCGCCTCCCACCAGACTTATACCTTGCACGATAATATCTTGAGCCATTTCTGGGGGAGCTTTCGATAGACACGATGTAACAGAATCAACCATCGTTGAAACTGGTTCATCGATCGCTCCACGAATCTCTGATGGACTTACTACCACGACTTCGGGAAGGCCGCTAGAGATATGTCTGCCTCGAACTTCTGCACGGAGCTCACCTTCATACGGGCTTGCTGATCCGATTGTTAGTTTTATTTCCTCAGCTGTTCGTTCTCCAATCGCGACTCCAAATTCTTTTTTGATGAAGTTTTGGATAGCGACGTCAAGATCAAATGATCCCACTCGAACAGCTTCAAGTGCGACAACCCCGCCCATAGAGATCAGTGCTGTCTCACTAGTCCCGCCACCAACATCGACTATCAGATTGCCAATAGGTTCATTTATTGGCAGACCCGATCCGATCGCTGCAGCAAGGGGTTGTTCAATCAATCTGGCGTCAACTGCTCCTGCTCGACGTGCTGCTTCAGTTACCGCTCGTCGTTCGACCGCAGTAATCGCAGAGGGAACGCAGATCACCACACGAGGGCGGTTGAAACGGCTAACTCCTACTCGTTGAAGAAGAAGGCGGATCATTCGCTGTGTGACTTCGAAATCAGTTATTGCTCCATGCCTTAATGGGCGAACTGCCACAATATGCCCTGGAGTTCTTCCAATCATTTGCCATGCTTCATCTCCCATAGCAAGAACTTCATTTGTTTTTTCGTTGAGTGCAATAACTGAAGGTTCGTTCAGAACTATGCCTCGGCCGCGAGCATATACGAGCGTATTTGCAGTTCCAAGATCAATTGCTAAGTCCCGCGCCACAGTCAGTTGCCTTCAGTGTCATGTCGTGGAGCAATGGCGTCAAGATGAGATTTGAACTCATCAATTGATGAATTAAAGGTTTTTTTTCTTTCTCGTTGGAAAACCCAAAGAAAAAACGAAACGAATAAAAAAATAGCTAGCGCGCCAGCCAGAAATATAAGTGGATTCACGTTAATTCTTCTCTCTGATAATCGTATTCATCTTTTTTCCAATTCTTCGATTTCACTTAGATGCTGTGGTTCCAGTCCCCAACTCTCCCCCTCATCCCATTTTTCACGTTTCCAGATAGGTACCGTAAATTTTAAGGTATCGATACAAAAACGAGCGGCGTGGAATGCATCATCACGATGTGGGGATCCTACAGCAACAATAACCGCAGGTTCACCTATTTCTACAGGGCCGATTCTGTGTAACAAAGCAACTCTCCCTATCGTTGACCATCTCGATCTAGCTTCTTCAACGATACGTTCTAATCTAGGAACTACCTGACTCTCGTATGCTTCGTATTCCAAAAGAGAAACGTTTTCTCGACCCTCGGAGTGGTTTCTTGCAACTCCACTGAATGTGACTACGGCACCAACGTGTGGTTCAGTTATCCACTGGCTAATTTCCTTTTCTGGAAGGGGATTTTCACTTAAGCCCAGCCACGTCTGAGAATTCTCTGGAGGTTTCACCCTTCCCATGCTAGAGGTGCGGACAAGAACTGCTCAACTTTCTATGAAGATCTCGAACGCGGATAATAAGTGACATGTCTGCGCTATTGTTTGTATGTGAATTCTTATGGGGGAGAAAAAGAAGAAGAATTTAAAGATCTCCCTATGGAAAGAGAACGGGAATGGAGACATCCGTCCGAAATTGGTCGAATTTCTCGCCTAAATCGGCATTTGCGAATTGTACGATTCTTCGGTTGGTTAGCAATAGTAGTGGGTTTGATTCTTCTGGGATCTGAGATCTTTTAAATAATCCTGATCTATTCTTTGCGAAGATGATGAATAATTCGTGACACGAAATAGGACAGTATCGCTCCTGCGATGATTGCTCCAACTAGCGCCGCTCGTTGACGTTGTTTCGCGTTCATGTTCGACCATGGCTTAGCTGGGGTTCCGTCCACATATGCTTCAGCATTCGTGTGCTCAGGTATCCAACCCGTTCCTCGAAGCCGTTCATTTGAAATAATCCAAGGATGAATCGTGTATGGAGTTAGGCCAGGAGGTGTTGGAGCTATCCGGTGGCGCCAGCTAAAACGGCCAAGGCGGTCGGCGACTTCTTCTTTTACTCGTAATCGGGGAAACCTCCCGCTGAGTTCTCGACAAACTTCAGCCTCGATGTACCCGTCGGGGGCGACATTGTAAACTCCCCTCATCTCACCCTTTGCTACATGGACAACTGCTGTAGCTAAATCATCGAGATGAAGAAATTGGACAGGCGGGTCGTTATCTCCTGCATCGATTACAGCTGATGCACGTAGTGATCGAGCGACCCAACTTATTTGTCCTTTTGCTAGCGCAGTAGCTGGACGGAGAATAACTACTTCTGCAGAGGGATGGTCTTGGTTCCATTCCTTAGCTAAATTTTCAATTTCTAGCTTTACCGAGGCAAATGAAAAATCTGGGTTCGGTTCGACAAACGACTCTTCGGTAATTGGAATAGGGTTATGTGACCACGCTCCATACACCATTGCAGAAGAGAGAAGAACGACACGCTTTATACCAGTCGACGCGGCCGCTTCTAAGACTCGACGAGTCGCATCTATCTCTGCTCCACCGGCATCAAGGCCATCGCTGCTAGGACCAAACGATGTTGCAAGATGGACAAGCGTCGTCGATCCTTCAAAAATAGATTTTAAATCATCAAATCGTAAATCTACCTGGTGGTGGTATATCCGGCGATGATTTGGCATCTCCGGCCTTGTGTCTAAAGCGATTACGGCTGAAACTCCATCAGTTTCTGCAAGTGTCTTGCATACTCGAGTTCCGATTGAACCGGCAGCGCCTGTCACTATAAGGGTTTCCATGGCTCCCTCGACTCCTTCTAAAAACTGGGCCTGTTGCTCGCGGGTCTTAGACGTGAAATCAAACCATAGCGCAAAGGTTTCGTAGAGACGAGTCTTCACAAAACTATTTCTATGTTCTTTTTCTTCCCCGAAACCACTTTTTTACGTTAATTTAATTCGTTCGTAACCTCATCAAAATGATTCGTTACTTCACTCATAAAAAATGAATATGCAGGAAGTCATGCAGCTAAGTCCTCCCACGGCGCGTAAATTAGGTCACCAGATTTGGGGCCTAATTTACCGCGCGTTGATTGGTAGAATAGGATCCGACTATTGAAATTCGTCCATGAAGGTATTGAATTATGGAGAACATTAATCCATTTGGGGGTTTCCCATTTTTCGGAGACTTTGAAAAACTCTTTGGTAATGCAGGCCAAGACCATTGGGGTGCTGCAAAGCAAATAGCTATCCAACTGGCCACTGGTGGAGAATCAGAACCTAATGTTGATCCATCTCATCGGATAGAAATTGAGGAACTATCGCGAATTGCCCAACTGCATATTTCTGATGCGACAGGTTTGGGTATTGAGAGTGTTTCGCTTACAGCTTCAACTCGGACCCAATGGATAGATAGCACATTGCGTGATTATGAACCTTTACTTCGAGAGCTTTCTGAATCGTTAACGAACAAACAGCCGACCGATACGGAAGTCACCGATCCGATGTCGGCAATGTTTAGCCAGATGATGCAGCATTTAGCTCCCGTTATGCTCGCTATGACATCGGGGTCAATGGTCGGGCATTTAGCTTCTCGGTCGTTGGGCCAGTATGACCTTCCTTTGCCACGGGGGGAAAGTTCGGAGATCTTAATTGTTACAGGCAATATCGCTACTTTTGGAGAAGAATGGAGTCTTCCTACTCAGGAGCTATTTCTTTGGGTTTGCCTTCATGAACTCTGCCATCATGCTGTGCTTCAAGTAGACCATGTTCATTTAAGGCTGCAGGAACTACTACTGAACTATGTTCGTAATTTTGAAAGTAATCCTTCGGGTTTAGGGGACTTAGTTGAGGGAATCGATATGGAATCTCCATCTGCTTTTGAAGACCTTCAGCGTTCATTGGGTGACCCAGAAGTCGTGCTTGGAGTTATTCAAAGCGAGGCTCAACTATCCCTACTTCCTGAGCTTCACTCCCTGCTTGCGGTAATAGTGGGATACGTGGACTATGTGATGGATAAGGTCGGGGCTGGCCTCATCGGGTCATATGACCAATTAACTGAGGCGCTTCGTCGACGTCGTGTCGAAGCAGACCCATCTAACCGTTTTATTGAGCGAATGTTTGGACTTGAATTGACTCAGTCCCAATATGAGCGAGGTACTTCGTTCATTTCAGGGGTAATAGAGAGGGCTGGTGATTCTGAACTTTCAAGATTATGGGAGAAAGAACAAAATCTTCCTACTCCTAATGAGATTGAAGCTCCTGGATTGTGGCTTGCAAGAATCGACCTACCTGACGATTCCTGATAATTAGTTCAATCTTTGGCTAGAAAAGTCGTGGCGGACCATTGGGGTCGTCTGGCTCAGGGAAAGGGAGGAACTCTTGTGGTCTCTGGGGTTCCGTTTTGTTTTGCTGAGGTTGAGTGCTGGCCTGTTCAGAGGGTGTGGATTTTTCTCCGCTAATTCCAAGTCCTTCCAGTAAGGATTTTCTATTCATTTTAGAGAAAGTAGGATCGTCTTTTTTATTCGAAGGACCGTATATAAGTGAAAATCCGGCAAAACCTGCTGCAAGAGAAAGTATAAGAAATCCAAGCCGGGCAGGGATAGTAAAAATGACTGGAATTAGAGCCCCAATTACCCAAAGTAGTTGGAATCGGGTTTCAAAACGTGCGAACGAACGTCCATAGTTTGCGTCGGGTGCGTCACGTTGGACTATCGAGTCAAATGCCTGTTTCCCAGCGTTGGCGGAAATTGCTACTGCGAAGCCGACAAGTAGAGCTCCGCTGATGCCTCCGCTCCAGAGCCCTAGAAGAGTAGCAACGAAAGTGGTGAGAAGCGCCCCAAGAAGAATTCTCTCTTCATCTATTCGTGCCCGCAGCCGGGGGGAAATTGCTGATCCCGTTAGGCCACCTAGAACTCCGAAGGCAATTACAGCTCCTAGTTTGATGGCTGATGCCCCATCGGCGCCCAAATCAACTCCTAGAAGTTCTTCGTGTAGCTTTGCGCCTATGGCAGTTCCTGTTCCAGAAAGGTCCAGGTCATCTGTCCCGCCCCTATAGGCAAATGCGACTAGGAAGGTAAAGAACCCAATCATGCCTCTAAGAACGCCCATACCGGAAGCTGCTTGGACAATACCTTTGGATCGGAGTTCCTGTCGTTCTGTTTCATCTTCAGGATCGGCCGCGATCTTGACTTTTGGAAGCCTCAAAGACACTGCGGCTGCAGAGAAAAATGCAATTACGGCTAGGAGAACAGACCATTCTGGCCCTCCAATCCACTGCAGCAGAGCGGCAGGAGCTGCCCCTACGAATCCTGCGATACCTGAGAGCAAAGAGAGTCTTGAGTTTTTCTCGACAAGCTCTTGATTTGAGGAAACCGTGGTTGGGACAACGGCTGCTTTTGCTATAGCGTAACTTTTTTGGAGGATAAGAATCGCGAAGGCAAGCGGAAACAGGAATAGAGAATCTAAATTGGTAACCATAAGAGCGGCGACGATTACTCGAAGAAGATTAATCCCGAAAATCATGATTCTCCGGCCTCCCGCATACCTATCGATAATTGGCCCAATCAAAGGACTTATGACGGCAAAGGGGGCGATCGTTAATGCGAGATAGAGGCCAACTCTCCAACGGGCAGCGCTTGGATCAATAGAGAAGAATAAAGAGCCGGCGAGGGCGACTGTAATCATTGCATCTCCAGCGGCAGAAAAGGCGTGGACGCGGCTGAGGCGAACGAAAGGAGAGACGACAATCTTCCGTTTCGGCCTTTCAGGTTTCTCTTGTTCTTCCCTATCTACAGAAGTAGATGTGGATGAGATATCCCATTGGTCGCCCTGTTCATTCACGTTTTAATTCTAGAACCTGAATCAAAGAAGCGCTGCTAAAAAATAAGGGGGATCAACTATCTGCGTATTTATATCCCAGTCCTCTGATGGTTAGAATCTGTTTGGGTTTACTTGGGTCTTCCTCTATTTTTGATCGTATTCGTCTTATGTGAACGTCTAGAGTCTTCATGTCTCCGTAGTATTCGATTCCCCATATGTGATCAATCAGAATTCCTCTCGTGAGAACCTGTCCTGCGTTTCGCATAAGGAGGAGAAGGAGCTCGAATTCTTTTAGAGGTAGTTTGATTTGAGAATCTCCTTTGAATACTTCGTGGCGGTTTGGGTCGATAGTGATCTCTCCGATTTGCACTACTTCTTGTGGACTGCGTTCTGCTGGTTCGTCAGTCCAGTTTGCTCGTCGGAGTTGTGCCCGCATTCTGGCGATAAGTTCATGCAGGCGATAGGGCTTGGGTATGTAGTCGTCTGCTCCTATTTCTAACCCGATGACTGTGTCGATTTCTTCGCTTTTTGCGATAACCATAATGACAGGCGTTTTTGAGACCGTTCGAATATCTTTACAGATATCTATTCCAGACCGGTTAGGTAGCATGAGGTCTAGGAGAACGATGTCAGGATCGAATCTGTTGAATTCATCAAGCGCTTTTGCTCCGTCATCTACTACAACCACTTCGAAACCTTCGCGTGTTAGGCCAACTTGTAATGCGGTGATAAATGATTCTTCATCTTCAACAACAAGTACTTTTTTTCCTTGTTTAGTCATGGTTTAATTTACTCCTAGGGGTTGGTCTGCTTGTTCTAAATCGTTGTTAGTTTCAGGTGGATCTTTTTGCGGTAGGAGGATGGTAAAGGTACTTCCTACTCCTTCGGTTGAATCGAGTGCAATAGAACCCTGGTGATTGATGACAACATGTCTGACAATTGCGAGCCCTAATCCTGTCCCTCCGCTAGAACGGCTTCGGCTTGGATCTACTCTATAAAATCGTTCGAAAACTCGTTCGTGGCTAGCTTCTGGTATTCCTATCCCGTTGTCTTGGATAGTAAGTTCAATCTGATTTTCTCTGGACAGAGTGGTTACGGTTATTTCTCCGGTTCCCTCTTCGGAGTACTTGATTGCGTTTTCAATGAGGTTGTAGACCGCTGAGGTGATTTGGATACTGTCTCCTTTGAGGAAATATTCACTTTCAGGGCGGGTGTACCGAATCGATACTGACCGTTTTTCAGCTGTTGGATTTGCTCGTGATATGGCTGCCTCGACAGGATACGAAATTGGTATAAGTTCGTATGCTTCCTGGGAGCCGTGTTCAATTTGGCTCAAAGCCGATAGGTCATCAATAGTGCCGGCTAACCTTTGCGCCTCTTGGGCGATTCTATTTGAAAGGTCCTTCACAAGATTGGGTTCTTCTTCTTCATAAAGGGTCTCTGCTAGCAAGACCATCGCTCCAATCGGTGTTTTGAGTTCATGGCTTATATTGGCGACGAAGTCTCTTCGCGTGGCGTTGAGTCGTTCTTCTTCGGAAATATCTTGCATGACGATCACGGTGCCAAAGAGGTGATCATCGATCTCAATGGGTTGGGAGATAAATTTTGCTTTCTTATCAGTTGCCTGATCTAGGTTCAATTCGCGTATGAGTTGCACTCCTGATAGGGATACTTCTATAAGTTCGGTCAGGGTTTCATTAATAATTTTTTCGTATTCGTTAAAAAATGAAAGGGAAGCGGGATTCCGGTGGACTATCTTTCCAGTTTTGTCTGCAAATATTATGCCCAAAGGAAGGGCATCAATTGAAGCGCCATACCAACCGAGTTCCACTAGCACGGGCCTTTCAAAACCCTCAGGGCTTAATTCCACTTCTAAAGACTCCAGAGCACTTTCTAAATTAGATGACTTATCGATCTCAGGGCCTAAAGCAAGTTTCCGGATGCCGTCGATTCTGGTTGTTATTTTTTTACTCTGCACGCGTAAGACAGCTAAAGATATGCAAGCCATTACTGCAGCGCCGATAACAAACCAGATCACAATTTTTTCACCTTGGATGATTTCCATTCATTCTAATAACTCTATTCCTTCTCTCCTCGTTGAGTAAGACGAGCTGCCCCGGTTCTTTCAGGTGACCATCCGTCAACGATGTAGCGAATACGTTCTCCGATATTTACAGCGTGGTCGCCGATACGCTCGTAGTACCTGCAAATTAAAGCTAACTGTACGGCAACATGGAGAGTGAGCTGTTCTTGGTTGTGGGTTTCGAAAATCGCCTCAACTGTTTCAATATTAAGATCGTCCAAACGATCATCTATATCATCTAGCGCACAGGAGTGCTCTAGGAAAACAGCAAATGAATTATGGTTAATTAAA
>PAZD01000034.1 GCA_002715405.1 Acidimicrobiaceae bacterium | reverse complement strand
TCTTCAAAGAAAAAACATATTTCTTTACACCTTTGAACATTTAAAACGCCTACTCTTTATATTTCTTTAATGTCTTTTACGGGATTTTTTGGGTTTATATGTTTTGCTTCTCTGATAGCTTCCTATGAATAATTTATGATATGTTTGTTTTGGTATTTCTTTTATGATACTTTTTACATTTTTCACTAAATCATCATAAGTTATTCCATTTTTTCTTATTTAATCTACTTTTCAAGACATTAAAATAACCTTCTATCGCATTTGTGTAATGTTGATAAGGGACTGAAAATAATAAGTTGTTATTTTCATTTATTAAATCTCTCACCGCTTTATTTTTATGAACGGGGGCATTATCCATTATAATTAATTTATCCTTATTATGATTGATAAAATGTTTTAGAAAATCATATAACCTTTCACCTGTGCTTCCTCCTTTTTCATCAATAATTATCTATATTTATTATTATGGATCGTATCTTTCATTTCAGAGAAACACATTATCAACAGATGAGAATACTTGCCGTATTTATTATTAGTCCGATACTTGTATGTAAAGGGGTTCATTACAAAGATAATTTCTTAATTGTTTTTGGTATTTTATTGGCTTTGTGGGATAGTCTCAAATTACTTCGTTAACCAATAAATACCGACACCTATAAAATTAGTGTAATCATAATATAGTTTTGTTACTAACCTATTATTACTTTTTTTTCATAATGATATAAATATAAATATAAATATAAATATAAATTATCAAAATTTATATTTATTTATAACTAAGCGTTTTAAATGTTCAAAAAAAAGAATATAAAGATACTATAAATGAAAAAGTCAGAAATTATCAGTAAAATACATAGTATTTTTATCATCTATTTTTGTTTTGGATGGGTCATTGAGAGTCAAAGGCCATATCTTCTCTTAGCATTACCTTCCATTCAATATCAGTTCTTAATTAATAATAATCAATGTATCCTAACACAACTTGAAAATAAATATGATGAAGAAGAAAATAAAGACAAAAAAGGAAGAAAAGTAATCAATTCCTATTTTGGGAAGAAATTAGAAGAATTTAATATTGATATCTCATCACAAACAAGGGAAAATATAATTCATACATTTGTATATGGATGTTTTTTAATCAATTATTATCTATATATTTAATTATAATGGACTTTTATTCGTTTATAAAAATAATTATTGATGAATTATATAAGCGTGAATTAAAATTAATAAATCGAAAAAATATAAGTAAATAAATGATTTAAATAATATCTATCTATATTAATTATAATTATTATGACCTCATGGGCACCAGTAACTTCTAGTTTTCCTCCCCTGGAATTTACTCCTGATAATAGTACTACGATTGATGAATTATTTCAAGTGAATGATGATCCTAATATTCAAAACTTAATTAAAATGAAAGAAGTAATTATAGATATTATCACTAAAAGGAAGGAAATTGATATAAAAGAAATTAATGAAGATGAAGATTATAAAAATGAAGGTGTTGATCAATTGGTTAAATCATTTCAGAAAATACTTCCTGAATTCTTAAAGTTACAAGATGAATTAAGTAAAATTAGTAATGATTTTGAGAAAGAAATGATAGAAATAAAAAAACATATGACTATTATTGATGCTCAAATTGAATATCTAAGAAAGTTACCGAATGATTATAATGATGACGAATCAATGAAAGGAATTATTGATCAAATGAGAAAATATAGTAAAAATGTAACTAATAATAAAAAAATTATCGCGATTAAAGAAAGCTATGAAAAAAAAATAAAAGAAACTCAAAAATATATCTACTTAATACGGAAACTTAATAACTTTAATGTATGTAATATGTGTCCTGTATGTTTCACAAATCAAGTTGATAATTTTGTTGCTCCATGTGGACATACGTATTGTAAACATTGTTTAGAATCAATGATCAATGTTGAAAATATATATGATTTACCATTTAATAATTCTTATAAATGTTCGTTTTGTCGAGAAGATATTAGGACAGTGCGACCATTATATTTTTTATAATTGATCTAATAATTTCTTTAAAAAATCTCTTTGTGTATTTATCTTTTTATTACATCGTATAAAAATATAATAATCGTTTGGCTTTATGTATACATTCTTTACTGATGTCATTTTTATTCCCAATCTTCCTTTTTCGTTCGCAATACATTTTCCATATGTATCAAGTTCAAATGTATTTCGTTTGATACAATATAAATATTCTCCAATATAAAAATTTGTATCTTCATAATCATGTCCAATCACTTTTTCCTTTACCTCAGGTGGAAAATAATATAATAATGTTCCTTTTTTATCATCTGACCACTCTAATACACTTTTTAATGGCTCAATATCCATATTCTCTATATTAAACTATATTTTAAATATTATTTTAACAGAAATTGGGATCAGTGATATATATATCCATGTCAAATAAAAATGGATCTGATATCATTATTTAATTCTATATCTAAATTTTCCATTTCCCAAATCGACTTTATTTTTCCTCCATTCTCTAGATGCTTCGTTAAAATCAATTAATATATTATCATTACCAACTCTTTTACCAGATCTTAGTATCATTTTTTTATAATATTATTATAATATCTTATCAAATTTTATATTATATGAAAAAGATCGTTAGGAAATGTTCTATTATTTAAAAATTATTATATTTATTTAATCAAAATGTACTCAGATCAACACTACCAGAATGAAAAAAATATGATGTCCAAACAAGAAAGAATGAATCAAGAAAGATTTGAACAATTAATTAATATTCTCATCATCTATAAACAAGAAAATCAAACAGAAGATGTTTATCTATCAGAAAAATGTATCAATCAAGCAATTAAATACTATCAAACAAAAATGTCACCTATGCTTAATAATTTAAACAAATAAATATCTAAATCTTTATAAGTATTATGTCACAAAATATATCATTTATCAAAAAAGAACTCAAAAATTGTGAAGAAATTAACTCGCCTTATGAATTAATTCTAAATAATATTGTTAAATATATTACTATTAAAAATGATGAAGAATTTTTCTATATCGCAACCTACCTTAGGATGGGTGATAATAAAATATTTGTAAAAAATGATAAAGGTAAAATTTATCCTGTTCAATTGATTTATTATGATAAATTAGGTAATCATCTTTATAAGACTCGTTTATTTATTGAAGATAAAAATCAATCATGTAATCAATCCCAAGATGAGAATGAAAAAATTATCCAAAATCAACAAATGATAATTGAAAAGATGAATTTACAACTTAAGAAACAAAATAAATTAATTAAAGAACTCCATCAACGTCTTATTAAGGGTGATTATGAATGAGTATATTTATCCCTTAATAATTCAACAATTTCATATAATACCTGGCAATCAATGCGATTATAATTAATTATTTCTTTAATATCAATATATCTTTTTAATGGTATTTTTTTTTTATGATTCTGACATATTTCTTTAAATTTTATCATAGAATCTAATCCATTATCATTTTCTCCCCATGTTGTTTTGATTAATTTATTTCTGTATAAGGCAGAACCAATTGATTTTAATCCAAACTTAAAAACCCCTTGAACAATAATTGGTTCAGTACGAAAATAATCCAATACATCGATTAATTGATAAGGAGGAAATTCTATTTCAGGATATTTATTCTGTATATATTTAATATAATTGTACTCAGCATGTCCCCAATGATAAATCGATAATGATTCATCCTTTTTTGTGATCATTTTTAATTTTTTGATAAAGTATTCAATATTTTTCTTTTCAGATCGATTTGTAAAATCTTCAATTGTAAAATCATAATATTTCTCTTTATAAATAAATCCAATAATACCAATTACTGGTTGTTCTTGTATTTTCTCATGACTAAATAGATTTTGTTTTTCGTCAAATGAAAGGAAACTTTCGATATCAAAATAAATACCATTTGTATCTTGAATCGTAGTAGATAATTTATTTGAAATGTTCTTTCGAGGATAGATTAATATATCATTCTGTTTATTCATATGAATCATACGTTCTTGAATATCTTTTTTCTTTGTTTCTTTTAAATATAATAATAATTTAGGATCATCCCAACAAGTGATTCCTCGATTCAAAAATTCATGGCGCTCATCAAAAGAAATATTCCATATCAGTGTGATCTCCTTTATTTCATTTGCTAATTTCATTTTTTCATTTTCCCAATCACTATCTTTATAATTCATATTTGGATAAAGCTCCTTATGTGAAGGCTTTGGTAATATTTTCATTTCTTGATAGTTCTTTTTAAGATACAAAATCCATTTGTATGCCTTATTATATGCATCAATAATCGTATGGTCAAAATCAATTTTACCTATGAATTTATCCTTAGGTAGATGTGTTTTCCTATAATAATATTCTTTCCCCAATAGAAAACATGGATATCTTTCACCAACAACCTTATACATTGCTTCTCGAAAAGAATATAAATTACATTTTTTATATAATGATAATCCATCATTTGCGATTGTCTTTAAGTCAATCCTAAAATGTAATGAAGAATAACAGATATTAATTAATAAATATCCATCTTCTTTACAAAATAAGTGGAATGGAATATTATCGATCCTAGGAAATATCTTTGTAAAATGATCATAACGAATAATTATATCACATTTTGTATATAATTTCTTACCTTCATTATATAATTTCCCTTGAAGTATTAAAGGTTCATTATTCTTAATCCTAAATAATGTCTCTTTATAACATGTATATATCGGAATATCTAATTGAGATCTATCAATAATCTGTTGTAATAGTTTTTCTTTATATTTTTTTGATTCTTTAAGAATGTACTCTCTATAATATGTTGATCCATCCCTTTCAAAAATATGATTATTATGATATTCTTGTATATTAAACCAATCAATTAATGGATCTTTTAGAATATGATTCTTTAAAAGATTAAAATTGATATGATTAGAAAAATATTCCATTTAACTTTGCGTTCAAAAAAATATTATTATTTTAATTTATCCCATTTATTATCTTTTTCTTTTAATTCTCCATATGTAGAATAATATTTACCATCTACCATAATATTTGATAGAATATACTCATTATTATAATAAGTATGATGGAATGATAAAATTTTACATTCATCGTTCTTTTCTCCACTAAAATACAACTTTTCAATGTTCTTTCCGATGGAATACTTCTGTGTTATTATAAAGAAACCAATATTATTATCATCCAATGATTCATCATATTTTATTTCATCTATTATTGTCTGTAAATCAAAAGATGTTATAGAATACTTATTCCCACGAATCATCGATTTCAATTTTTTTATTGTATACTCATTACCTATCTTCTTATGCTCAAGTATACTTTCTTTATTAACACTATTTATTAATATTGATTTTAGTTTCTTAATATTATACCAAATCCCCACTTCATTTAGTGCTTTCTCTATTGATAAGAGATCATTATTATTACTATCTAAATGAAATAAAACATTTGAATGATCACCAAATAATTGATAAATATAAAATGGTATTGTATCAATCTTCTTCATCAAATGTCTTTTTCGTTGAATTTCTTTATTATCACCAAATTTCATTATAAAATCGCTCTTCTTTTCGAAAATTTCATCCAATATATTCTCCCTATATTCAGAATAAGTATAAACAATCTCTTTTTCCGTTATCTTTTTTCGTATATCATTCATATCGACTCTTTCTTCAACTATATCCATTATATTCTCTATTCCATGAATAATTAACTTCTCAATCAATTTCCATTTTATCTTTTCAATAAATATATTACCATTACTATCTCTCTCTTTCACATAAAGTTTACATCCTCCATAGTAATTACAAGGATAACGACATTCCGATTCATCCTTATTTATACATAAGGAAATATACCTTTTCATCTTTTGTTTATCATATTCTTCATCATCCAATTGAATAAATAATTCAGAAATATATTCATTTATTAATGAATATATCTTATCTTTTTTATGCTCATGTATCATTATCTTATCATTCAAAATAAATCGGATCCTATGTATCAATGGTACCTCAAACCTTATTTCCCCTTTTTTATCACCACTTTTTACAATATTAATTATCTTTCCATATATTGAATAATTACCATAAGAAATATGGCTCTTTTCATCTATTTTTTGAATATATTCTTTTTTTCCTTCGCGTATATATGTAAAATATCCTGTCTCTCCTTCTTTATAAAATGTATGGTTTTTTACATAACCCTTCACTTCTTCATTTACACTTAATAATATCTTAATAATATGATAAAATGATAATTTTGTAATATAATCTTCATACTTAATACTATTTATAAAATCATCTTTCTCATCATCACGATTCTCTGGATTATACAATAGACATTCAATCTCATATAAATCATGTCCATATACGATTCGTGAGGATGTATCTATACTACTTTCTTTAATCTTCTGAATGGGTAAATATGTACCATTCTCAAATAATATTGTTGTGATCTCATCATCATCTGTCTTATTTAATTCACTTATAACACAATAATCACTAAAATTCTCTAAATATTGAATTGCTTTCTTATATGTTGGAAATTCATCAAAATGATAAATATATTCATAGTTACCATCAGGTATCATTATTGGTTCAATAGGGATAATATATCCTTTCATCGTAATTATATAAGTTACCTGAGAATAACTATTTATATATAGATTTACAATTTTATCATCATCATTTTCAATTCTTTCTTTATATTTATAAAATAATAGATCATTTGAATCCTTCATCTTCCCCTTTACATATTCGATGATTTGATATATATTATCATCTACCATAGTATCTGTTCCATATTGAAATAGTTCTTGAATATCATCTTCTCTTACATCATAATAACGATATAACATTGGTTCATAATAATTCTTTCTTTTATAAATGAATCCTAGTTTTTTATTACTATTATAATATTCTGATTTTTTAATGCTAATCTTATTATCTATATTCTCAAAGATAATAATATTAATATCAAATAACTTCACAACTACAGGTATTATATATGTATCATCTCGATTTTCATTACTCTGTAAATATTGAACATACATATGTAATGATAGTAATAAATGAAATAAATAACTTGTTTCATTTGATTTAAGATTGTAGTTATCATTAAGTTCTATTTTTAATTGATCAATTACTTTCTTTTTAAAGCATTGTTTTGTATTTTCATTATCAAGTATTTTACGAATATAGATGATATCTTCCTCTGTTACATTTTGTATTGGTTTTCGGAAAGTCTGATGTATAATCGAACATTTCTGAAACCTTTCAAGACTATTCTCTAAATTCTGAATAATAAATTGTATCAGTTGAGGTTCTTGAATTGTCTTTTCATTATTGACCAAAATTTTAAAGTATGCCTGTAAAAATGGTGAATAATAAAATGTATAATCATTCTCATTCTGATGAACACCCATTCGCAAAAATCCAGCATCCTTCTTTTTAGTAAATATCTTTGAATCCTGACCAAATATTTCCATCAAATAGGGATGAATATGTGCATACTTATCCTCCGTTACAGGATCTTTATTCGAAATATATCCACCTATATCCTTCTCTGTCTCTTCATAAACAGGAGTACCCTTTTTCTCTTTCTTCTTGATTTTTGAATCGTTAAAACAACATGGTAAACCATATCCCTTAGGATGTAATAACTTACTATCCTCAGTTATCTTTGGAACAAAATATTTCTCGTCCTTCGCATCCATCCAATAACGATTCTCACGATCTAATATTGTCTTCGTTGTTTTACCCTTCGCTCCTTTTGGTAACTTCTGAGGTATTATTTCATCTTCATCAACAGCATCATGACGTATACTTAAACTTCGTGAAACATCCCAATACTTAGGACATATATACTTTATATTTGAGTCCCTCTTAGATACCGATATAGCCTTTGAATATGATTTAGGACCAGATCCGTCCTCTGTTGATTCATTAATCCGTTCCAATTCATCACTTGTTACCGCAATCGGTTGACGATTATCTGTCGCTCCACATAATTTAGCATATCCATAATCTTGTCCATTTTTCTGCTTCTTACGCGACTTAAACTTAAATAACTCAGGATCATACTCCTTTAATCGCTTCAAATAATAACTCTTTACCTCATATAATTCGTCAGGATCACCACCAAATTGTTCCATCGTAATCTCATCATCACTATCACTATCACTACTTGTATCCGTATCACTTCCTAACAATTTACGTAATTCTTCTAAATCGTCCCCTTCCTCTCCTCCTTCATCTTCTTCATCTTCATCGTCTTCTTCTTCTTCTTCTTCTTCATCTTCTTCATCTTCTTCATCTTCTTCGTCTTCAAATAAATTAATTAATTTTGTATTTCTTCGTGTAAAGAGCATTATAAATCGATCATCTTCTGTAATCGTTTTATGATACATATTTAACATTGTTTTAATAAACATCATCATTCGTAAATATTCGTTAAAGGACTGGATTCCATTAATTTCAATTATTAATTCATCCTTTGGTGATATACTAATTATGATCTCAGATCCAGATTCATTCATCTTCTTCTTTAAGATATGACCTTCTTCTTGTTTCATTCTGATTAATTCTTCCCATGATTCATATTCTCTTCTTATTATATCTATGTCTTTATTAAAATCAACACTTACCTTCTGAATTATAATTTCAGGATCATTATAAATCACTTTATATGTCTCTATCGCAGACTGAATTGATGAAAAATTCGCATAATTATCAACTCGTTTATATTTACCTATTATTTTTTTCCCTTCATCTTCTGTCTCTTCAATTGTCTTTACACGAAAATACATTGGAAAATTATTCATAAATGTTGTAAACCATGTATCCCATTTAGGGAAGAATTTCTTTCGTTTCTGAAATAACCGATTATCAAATGAGGATGCACAATTCAAGAAATCTAATCTTGTATCTGAATATTGATTCTTAAATATATCATTGTTAAAAGTATTAATCGCTTCAAATGAATAAAATTCTCCATCATTTAATTCACGTATTAAACGATTACAATCATTTATCATCACTCTTATAACTTCTTCATTCATCAATTTGTAATTATTCTCAATAATACATTCAATTTCACCACTCATATGTAAGACAAATGTTGAATACATGTCTAGATCTTCATTATAAATCTTAAATAAAATGACATTCTCCTTATGTAAATATCGATATGTATTATCCTCTTGTATATTATAACTCTCCGACCATCCTTTACACATCTTTTGATTTATGAATGTTGTCGCTGTTCTCTCATGACCATTATATACTATTGATGGTTTGTATAATTTATGAAAAGCATCATCGTGGGAATCTAATAATAATTTTATAAAAGGAATGTCCTTTCGTAAAACAAAATCACTGAAAAGTTTGGACAAATGAATAATATTCTCCTCTCCTTCAACCACATTACGACTAATCTTCATTAATGTTAATGTAAAATGTTTACATTGTATCTCTTCTTCAACTTTCTCCTTAAAGAAATTCGACTCAATTGTATATATTCCACGATTATAATTCTCCAATAATGTTTCCATCTTTTCTCTCTCATTAACACGAGAAGAATAATTATCTTCTGTATTATAATTTATGATCTCAGGAATAGTTATCTTTGGCCAATATTTTGAAAGGATCCCATTTATAATCGATTTTAAATGTATTGATTGATCCATTGTACCTGTATCGATCTCCTCTAATTCATCAAAAATTTCCTTCTTATCCAAATACTCCTTCAAGGAAAAAAAATGAAGCGTATTTTCCTTAATATTATATGTATCAAATAATGTCAATAATTGATTATCAATTAATTTTGGTATCTTATCACCATTCTCATTAATAAAAGAACTCTTTTTAACACTATTTATACTCTTGTGATATATATCATCATATAAAATACTAGTATCAGAATATGAAAAGCCAAGTGGTATCGTCTTCGCCATGATTTGATCATAGAACGAAACATACAAATATTGATATGTAATATCTTTATCATTTTTATAACAATATTTAATGATCTTATTTATGATTGTTTCATTTGTATCATCTTCATTCATGGTCTCATTTATGAATACAATATTTTCAGATTTATCTAAATACATTTCATCAATTATAAATTTAATTTTTTCTTCGATATCATCTGTTTCTTCTCCATAAAGATAATCATATAATTTATCAACCTTACCAGCATGTATATTTTCAAAATAATCTTTCTTATTCTGATAGTTCTTCCGAATCTCATTCACAACACCGCGAATATAAGGATTCTTTCCTATGAATAAATAACATGTCCTATCAACCTCCGAAATACATTTTATAAATCTTTTCTTAATTCGAATATTATTACAAAAAATACTCTTCATATATAATATCTACATTCATTTTTTTATTTATACCTTAAACATTAAATTTGATTACTCAATTTACTTTCAAAAAAAACACGTTCAGAAAGGAATGAATCTTACCAAAAGAGGTATTGAAATAATTCCTCGAAAAAAAAAAAATATTCTAAAGAATGAAAACCTTTTTCCAAAAAATCATCTTTTCTTTCACGCAAATTCATGTTGTAGTGAAAGGAAAGAATCCTGTTTAACCAATCATCTGATTCATATTGGCGCTGGAATGTATGAAGAAAATATGAAAGAAAAAAGAAAAGGTAAAGGCTCCACCTCTCATCAAGCAGAATTATTTATCAAATCAGCAATTAAAAATAAAACAATCTTATACTTATTCGAAAATGGTATCGGTCAAAAAGGAAAATATACACACTATGGAATATTTAATGGAAAAATAGAATCAAGTGATAAAGATATCTACAATAATATTACAATAAAACAACCAGGTATCTGGAAAGAAGAATTTCAATACGCTTTCTATGTCCATAAATGGATACCTCTTAATAGATCTCAACAATTAAATGTATACAATACTATCAATCCAAAAGGAAAATCAAGAAGGAAAACAATCCAAAAAATTAATAATATTAATTAAATTTCTTATAAGGTGTTGAATTAATCTCCATACCACAATAATCAACCGGCTGTTTACTATAATCCTCCGGTACATAGATACCGATTTGTTCTCCTTTCTCTAATAAATATGCCATATTATCCCAAAACTTTTTCGTATGTCCTACCTCCTCAGTCATTACATGAGCTAATTCATGTATAAATACAAATATGATAATATTATCATCTATAAATGTATTATCTTCCTGTCTTACACATATCGATATCCTTTCTCCTTTATTTACAGAATATGATGTATATTTAGCATCTAATCCTGTTTCAGATAATTGATCTGGATTATATCTTTGTTTTAATCGATGTATTCCTGTTCTATCTTCTTTTCTTAATGATTCAATTAATTGAACTATTTTTTTATTGATCTCTGCTAATTTATTTGCGGCATCTTGTGAATCAGGTAACTTCCTTACAATATATTTACGTCCATCAATATTCGATACAACTTGTGATATTTCCTGATTCCTTTTGTATATTTTATTTACGATATTAAAAATAATAAATATACTTAGGAAAAATAAGAAAAATTCTTTCATATATATAATTATCAGTATATTATAAATTTGAAAATGTTAAATACTTAAACCAACAACATTTTCATATATATATATATAAATGGAAGATAAATCTTATCAATTCCAAATAATTGATTTCTCATCAGATGATATCCCTCTCAATGAAAATGAATATGGAAAAAGCTTTGTAATTACCATTTATGGTAAAACAAAAGAAAATGAAAATATTGTTTGTAATATTGTTGGATTTAAACCATACTTCTATCTGAGAATTCCAGATAATTGGGGGAATCCGAAAATTCATTCCTTTCTTAAAATTATCTCCTACTACGCAAGGAATAATAAATCAGGTAATTCATGGTCCTCATGGAATGGTACGTATGAAAGAGATCTACTCACCAAATCTCGATCTTATAATTTTTATGGATTTAATTATGATAAATTAGTAAATAAAATAAAGAAATTTAATTTTGCAAAAATCTCATTTCAAAATCATAATGATATGAGGAAATGTAGTAGTTCAATTCAATCGTTCTTTACAACGAATCTCTCACATATATCCAATGGGGAATATATTCGAGGATATACAAATAAAAAACCAGTTTTCAATAAAATTGATCAACATCTTAAGGCATGGTTTCTTCAAGAACATAATTGTGATTGTATTGCTAATCTTTATGAATCTAAAATACATCCTATGCTTCGATTTATGCATGAAAAGAAAATAGATACATGTGGATGGGTTGAAGTCAAAGTAACTGATCCTAATAACCTTAATCCTAACGAATCAAAGAAATTTAATGTTGATATTGAAATTGATACTCTTCCTATGAAATATATCAAATCAATTAGTATTGATCAAATCGCTTCATTCATTACAGCATCTTTTGATATTGAATGCGATAGTTCTCATGGTGATTTCCCAAACCCTAATAAAGATTTTAAAAAATTAGCAATTGATATTCATGAATCTTACTTTCGTAACTCATTTAACTTTGAAGTCCATGGTTATGATTTTAAAATTAAAAGAATCAAACAAATGATTCGTGATGCTTTTCAAGATGGATCAAATGATGTTCAAAATATATTTACAATTAATGGTCCTTATTCAAAAGAAAGCTTCGAATCAATTATTCAATCATTCACTCCAGAATTTATACTAAAATTAGATTCATCAAAGGCAAATACAAAAACAAGAGATACCATGATTAATGATCTTACAAAAATTTTCAATTCATTCAAGAATGATAATAATGAACTCATCCTTATTCAAGGTGACCCCATCATCCAAATTGGAACAGTATTCCATAAATATGGAGATAAAACATGCTATGATCGTTCGATTATAGTTATTGGTAATAAAGATAAACCTAAGGAAGATATATGTGATGATATTAAAGGTATTAATATATATCGTTGCCAATCAGAAAAGGAACTTCTCCTAAAATGGAAAGATCTTATGTTATTTCATAATCCTGATATTGTTACAGGATATAATATCTTTGGTTTTGATTTTGATTATATTAATAAACGTATTGATTTTCTATTCCCCCATCATAGAAATTGTAAAGTGAATAAAGGGGGTTATCATAAATGTGATATAAAATGTCCTAAATATGAGTTTTATCGTCTAGGAAGACTTATGAGAAATCGGAATTCAGATATTATATCAGAAATGAATGATAATGTTAATCCCGTAAAAGTAACTTCAAAGGAATATAATTATTATTGGGAAAAAAAATGTCAAGTTGTGAAGAAAGAGTTAAGTTCATCCGGTTTAGGTGATAATATTCTAAATTATATTTCAATGGATGGTAGAATTATCTTCGATATTCAAAAAGAAATTCAAAAAAGTCATTCACTTGATTCCTACAAACTTGATAATGTCTCCGCTCATTTTATGAAAGGGACTCTCGATATCTACTTCAGAAAAGAGAATGATTATACAATTATTAAAACTAATAATACCGGAAATTTAAAAGAAAAAGATTATATCCTAATTAATCTAAATACAAAGTATGGTCAACTTAAATACGAAAATGGAAGGAAATTTCAAGTAATCGGTGTCAATCCTAAAACAAAACTAATAAAACTTGAAGGAAGATTAAGCTTCCAAAAATATAAAAAGGATATCATTTCTAAAGAATGGTGTCTATCAAAAGATGATGTCTCTCCTCAAGAACTATTTCGTCTCCATAAACATGGAGGAAGTGAAGGGAGGGCAAAAATTGCAAAATATTGTATTATGGATTGTGAACTTTGTATTCATTTACTATTACTTCTCGACCTAATACCAAATAATATTGGTATGGCAAATGTTTCATCCGTTCCTTTATCATATATTTTCCTAAGAGGTCAAGGTATTAAAATATTCTCACTTGTTGTAAGGAAATGCTCAGAACTAAATACTAGAATTCCAACTCTAAAAAACTTTAATGAAACAAATAAGAATGATGATGGTTTCGAAGGTGCGATCGTACTCGATCCTGAACCAGGTATCTATCTTGATGATCCTGTTTCTGTTCTTGATTATGCTTCACTTTACCCAAATTCAATTATTGAAAAAAATCTATCTCATGAAACATTTATATGTACAAAAAATGAAATTGATCAAAATCCAGATAATTACCAATGGTTAGAGAAAATACCCCACCATATCATATCCTATGATGACTATATATACCAACAAAAAGGGAAAACAATTCATAAATTAAAAGCAGATTCACAAACAACGTGTTACTTTGCGAAACCAAAAGGAGAAATTGGTATTATTCCAACAATTCTTAAAACTCTTCTCGATCAAAGGAAAAAAACAAGGGCTCTTATCAAAGAAACAAATAACGAAGATAAAAAAAAAGTTCTTGATGGTCTCCAATTAGCTTATAAAGTTACAGCGAATTCAGTATATGGTCAAATGGGTGCAAAAACAAGTCCCATCTTCTTTAAGAAAATCGCTGCTTGTACTACATCCATTGGAAGAGAAAGAATCTATGATGCAGAATTAGGTGTTAAAGAATGGGCCCTCGATAAAGGTTTTAAAATACCACATGTCGTGTATGGTGATACAGATTCTGTTTTCGTCAAATTCTCAAGGGAAAAGAAAAATGAAAATGGACAATGGATCACTCTTCAAGGTAAAGAAGCACTCCAATATTGTATCGATTGTGGTATTCAAGCAGGTAAATGGATCACTGAAAAGAAATTTCGTAAAAATGGTCCTCAAGATCTAGAATATGAAAAAACATTTTATCCTTTCATCCTTATCTCTAAAAAAAGATATACAGGTGACAAATATGAATATTCAGCAGATCAACTTAAAGAAAGAACATCTATGGGTATTGTTATGAAAAGAAGGGATAATGCTCCAATTGTAAAATATGTCTTTGGAAATGTTATCGAAATCATCATGAATCAAAAAAGTATTAATCTAGCAATGGATTGGCTTAAAGATACTCTCCAAAAAATTAAAGATGGAAAGATGGATGATAGTATGTTTATTATATCTAAATCACTGAGTGCTTACTACAAGAATCCAGATGGAATCGCTCATAAAGCTCTCGCAGATAGAATGGCAGAAAGGAATCCTGGTAATAAACCAAAACCAAATGACAGAATTCCATTTATGTATCGTATCCTCCCACCTGAAATGATCTATGATTTTAATAATCCTTATAAATCAGGTTTAAGAAAAGGTCAACCTAGAGAAAAAAAAATACTTCAAGGGGACCGAATTGAACATCCCGATTATATAAAAGAAAAAAATATTGATATTGATTACTCATTCTATATCTCAAATCAAATCATGAACCCTGTAAAACAAGTCCTTGACCTTGAAAAAGAAGAAGAAGAAACAAAGAAACTATTTGGACCTTTCATATAAATAAATCTTATGGACAAATTATCATTCTTTTTTATTAAGTTTATTTAATCATAAATATTTATTTATAATATTATACTAATATTATATAACAAGAATGGGTGGAGGATTAATGCAACTGGTCGCTTATGGTTCTCAAGATATATATTTAACTGGTAACCCGCAAATCACTTTTTTTAAAGTCGTTTATCGAAGACATACTAATTTTTCAATGGAATGTATTCAGCAAACTATTAATGGAATTAGTGTTATTTCGGATACATATACTACATCAGGCACTGTTACAATCTCCCGTAATGGGGATTTATTAAATCAAATCTATATTCGGTGTGATCAAGATAATAGTAATGGTATTAATGGTGACTACTTAGTTGAAGATGTTGAAATAGAAATTGGTGGTCAGAGGATTGATAAACATTACCGAGAATGGAATCAAATATGGTCAGAACTCACCACTCCTGAATCAAAAGTGAATGGATTTAAATATCTAACAGGTGGTTTCTCAAATACACTTATCACAGGTAATGGAACACTACAACAATCTATTATGTATCCTTTACAATTTTGGTTTTGTCGTAATATAGGATTAGCATTACCATTGATAGCTTTACAATACCATGATGTCAAACTACAATTCACATGGGGTAGTGGCGCCTTAGCAGATGGTATTAGTCGTTCAGGCCTTGCGGCTGTAACCCCTACAATTGAGGTATGGGCAGATTATATTTATCTCGATACCGATGAAAGAAGGAGATTTGCTCAAGTATCTCATGAATATCTAATTGAACAATTACAAATTCAAGAAGAAGGTTCCTCTAGATCAACCATTAAACTAAATTTTGATCACGCAGTTAAAGAATTAATTTGGTCTGTTCCAACCAGTACAACAGAAGCAAATACAATTCATTCTCAACAAATCAAACTCGAATTAAATGGTCATGATAGATTCGCATATCAAGATAGAGAATATTTTAAAATTAAACAACCATTAGTCCATCATAGTGCTATCCCGGGTTATAATGTTAAAGAAACAGAAAGGCCACAACTATTAACAACTCCCATTGAAATCGTTCAAAATGCAGATGCATCAGATAGTACTCCCGCATCAAATGAAATCTGGATTGCGGCTGAATCTGATGATGTTTCCGTTGTTACTCTAGGTACCGCTACAAGTGGAACCTCTACTCCCAAAGTTGGAGATATCTTATGTATCGCTGTGACCGACTCTGCGGCCAGCGGTACAACTGGTTCTAAAATCGGTTTTCATTCAGTTAGTACCGCGACCTCTACAACGATATTCAGTGTAACCCCAGGATTACCAGTTCTAACCTCAGCTGATAATACATCGGTTAGTATAGTTGCTCGAATTCAAGATCCACAATCAAGGTGTTCTCAATTAAATAGAGATATCTTCGTTTTTTCATTTGCTTTAAATCCGGAAGATCATCAACCATCCGGAACATGTAATTTCTCTAGAATTGAATCCGCAAAATTATTATTAAGCTCACCAGGTACAATCAGTAATATATATGCTGTTAATTATAATGTTCTTAGAATCATGTCAGGGATGGGGGGATTAGCATATGCTATTTAATTTACGTATTTTTCCAAAATTTTTTTCTAAGCTTAAGTTATAAAAACAATGGGAGGAGGATTAATGCAACTTGTCGCTTACGGAGCTCAGGATATCTACCTTACGGGTAACCCACAGATCACTTTCTTCAAGGTTGTGTATAGAAGACACACTAACTTCTCGATGGAAACGATTCAACAGACTATTAATGGAACCCCTTCACCAAGTGGATCTTCCACCGTTACTATTTCCCGTAATGGTGATTTAGTTTACAAGATTTATGTTACATCAGAATCGGCTGTCGACGATGTTACAGATGGTACTAAACTAATTTCAGAAGTTGAACTTGAAATTGGTGGTCAGCGCATTGACCGTCATTATAGTGAATGGATGAATATATGGAATGAATTATCTACACCTGAGTCTAAGGCGGTTGGTCTTAAAGCTATGCAAGGTGCTATTGGAACTTCGGGTTCCGCTGGTGCCGCAACGGGTGTTGGAACTGTTCAGGTCCCACTTCAATTCTGGTTCTGTCGTAATCCTGGTCTCGCTTTACCATTAATTGCCCTTCAGTATCATGAAGTCAAACTTAAGTTTACTTGGGGTGCCAATTCTGACTGNGGAGGTGGAATAGAAGAATCAAAAGTAATGTGTGATTACATCTATCTTGACACTGACGAGCGCCGTCGTTTCGCCCAGGTTTCACACGAATACTTAATTGAACAGTTACAGAAAGAAGACAAAAGCACCACCGCCACTACACATAAATTAAACTTCAACCACCCAGTGAAAGAACTAATTTGGACGACGGGTGGTGATGAATACACAAAAGCACATCTCAAACTTAACGGTCATGATCGTTTTGCTTTACAAGATACGGAATACTTCCAGCTCAGACAGCCATTTGATTACCACACGGCTGTCCCTCGCCAGAATTTACCTGTTGCATCAACTAACGGAGATTTGTCACAATTGAGAACTATATTTGATGGTGCTGGTGTGNCAACTNCNTACNATGCAGATACCGATTTGGCCACACAGACATTTATTTCTTTGAGTGCTGCTGGTACCCTCGCAGATGACGATGCCGTAGGATCACGTAAATTTGTTCAGTTACCTGAGGAACAGGTATCTGTATTTGCTGTAGGACAAAAACATCTTGTAACACATTACGATGCGGATGGTGCCACTGCTGTCCGAGGTCCTGGTTCTGTTGTAGCCACTGTATCCTCCGTTGGATCAGCGGGGGCGGCAGGAGCAAAATCTATTGGTTATGACGTAGATATACATTCTGGTGGTGATTCTGAGACGGGAGATAGATTAAGAATCGAACTAATCGGTTCTGGTGCTTCTGGTGTTGAATCTCGCACTTCCAAGTTGACCAATAAGATTAATGTCTACTCATTCGGTCTCAAACCGGAAGAGCACCAACCCTCTGGAACCTGTAACTTCTCTAGAATTGATAATGCTCAGTTAGTTTTTAGCGCGACGGATACATGCACTGTCTACGCTGTTAACTACAATGTCCTCCGTATTATGTCTGGTATGGGTGGTCTCGCATATTCCAACTAAATAATTAATTATCTTTTCATAACTCTTTTTTCAAAAAATAAATCAAAACAATTTATTTTAATTTACGTATTTTTCTGAAATTTTTTTCTAAGTATAAAGTATAAAAAACAATGGGAGGAGGATTAATGCAACTTGTCGCTTATGGAGCTCAGGATATCTACCTTACGGGTAACCCACAAATCACTTTCTTTAAAGTTGTCTACCGCAGACACACTAACTTCTCCATGGAAGCTATTGAGCAAACATGGAACGGTTCATCTACCGCGAACGGCCGCTGCTCCGCAACTATTTCTCGTAATGGTGATTTAGTTCACAGAATGTATTTAGAAATTGTAGGGACAACCGAAAGCGTAACGGCAGGCGAAATAGATAATATAGGTGCGAAAGGTATTACAAATGTTGAAATTGAGATTGGTGGGAAGAAGATTGATAAACATACTGGTTTATGGATGGAGACTTGGGCGGAATTAACACAGCCCAATCCTTCCGGGACGGTTGGCACATTAGGGGCCAATACAGGTACTCTATTCCAAAATATGTCTGGTATGGGTGGATCCGTATGGGCGTCTGGCTCTCACCCGATAAATATCCCGTTACAATTTTGGTTTTGCCGTAATCCAGGACTCGCTTTACCATTAATCGCCCTTCAGTATCACGAAGTCAAGGTTATCTTAGAACATCAATTCAAATCATTATTTACCACCACCTTCACAACGAATAAATTATGGTGTGATTACATCTACCTGGATACTGATGAACGCCGTAGATTCGCACAAGTTTCACACGAATACCTTATTGAACAACTTCAATATCAGACATTATCTGGGGGTGATGATGCGGGATCAAGTGATCTTAATTTCAATCACCCCGTTAAGGAACTTATCTGGGTTGATGATAGCGGTGGATTCAAAAATGGGTCCGGGCTGCTGGCCGCCGACGACGGCGCTGGCACACTCACAAAAATTGCCGACGCAGGTGCTGCGACTTATCAACTTAAATTAAACGGACATGACCGCTTTGCTGCCCGAGATGTAAGTTATTTTACACGGACTCAGGTTCACGCCCATCACTCTGGTTGTGGAGGTCTAAATTCTTCTTCTGTACTGACGGCTGGGGGTATGATCGACGGAATCGCCGTTTACTCTTTCGCCCTCAAACCGGAAGAACATCAACCTTCCGGAACCTGTAATTTCTCGCGTATTGATAATGCTCAATTAGTAACAACTGGTACTCAAACCGCTGATACTATCTTCGCCGTCAACTACAACGTATTAAGAATCATGTCCGGTATGGGTGGTCTTGCCTACTCGAATTAAGTAAATTAATCAGTTCATTAATTTGTAAAATATAAGGTATTAAAAATTTAAATGCCTTTTAAGCGACCATTTGAAATCAGAGAAATTTGTATAAACTTTTCAAGTCTTTCTTCTAAAAATTTAACTCTTTCTTCTAAAACTTTAACTCTTTCTTCTAAATCACTTTGATTTTGAGATGTAACTTCAGTTGAATTTTCTTCAACATCAGTTACTTCTTCTTGAACTTGTTCCTCAACAGGTGCAGATTCTTCTTCTTCAACTACTTGTTCTTCTTCGTCTTGTTCTTCAACTTCTGGCTGCTCCGCTTGTTCTTCTTCTTCCTCCGCTTGTTCTTCCTCTGACTGCTCCGCTTGTTCTTCTTCTGAAAGCTCCGCTTGTTCTGGCTGCTCCGCTTGTTCTGGTTGCCCCCCTTCCTCCTCTTCGAAATGTTCTTCTTCCGATGATTCAACAACATTTTCAGTAAGGTCAAGTGTATTCGTTTCAGCGCTCATTTTTTATAGTAATATATTTTTTTTTTAAAAAAAAAAACATGACAAATTATATTTACATATTATATTTAAACTAGTAATCTTTATTCATTCTTATGAAATATGATCTTTCCTGTTCCCTTATCCCATTTTCCAACAGGCATAAAATCTTCCATACGTGTAATGGTATGATCCTCCTTCTGATGCTGATATTCAACACCATCCACAATAATCTTTTCATAGATATCATCTTCATCATCAGAGGAAGAATTTTCGTTGATAGTATTCTTTTCTGAAATTTCCTTTTCCTTCAAGAGAGCAAGGAGTTCATCCTTTGAGAGTTCACGCAAGAAGTCTTCTTTCTTCATATTCTTCTTTACCTTCTTGTTAGGACTACCCCTCTTTACCTTCTTCTCTTTGATGATTTCATTTCCATTCATGTCCGTACACCATTCATGGAGACGAGGTTCCTTTGAATTAGGAGGACCAACTGGCTTCTCTGGACGTGGTTCGGTAACCTTTCCCAACCAAAGGTTTCCTTCCATAAATTGGACATGATGCTTCTTACAGAAACATCCTTCCTTTTGATTGGATGAACATTGGATATTATCATAACCAAGACCACCAGATCGAGGTTTTGCTTTCCAAACACGAGCATGACACTTAGTCTCTACAAATTTGCCTTGACGTTCTTCAAATGACGGAGAAACCTTTTTCTCTCCATGATTGAATGAAAAGATATTCATGAGATCCTCATTGGAAGAAAGTTCATCCACAGATGGAAGATCTGGATAGATTTCCACTAACTTCTTCAAGAAAGCTTCCTCAGCATCAGAAATCTTCTTCGGAGTAATTGATACATTTGTTTCCTTGATTGTTTTCAACGGAGAAGGTTCTTCTTGAAATTCTCTCTTTTCTTCTGCTAGATGCGTAAGCAATGAGATGATGGTTTTCTTAGGAACATCATCATCCATTGCATTGTCAATCTTTTCTTGATCAATTCCCTCCTTTTGTGCCAACTTACTGAGTTCACTACACTTCATCCCACCGAGTTCATCAATGCTGTAGGAAAGAGTATTCATTTTGGTTTGAGTTGTTCTTTGTATGGTATATTTTACTTTGTTAGTTTTCCTTTAACTGGTAAGTTTCAAATTTACCCAAAAGATAAGGACGCTTGATATTTTTCCTTTCGATTTTAAATTTGAGTATATATTTTTTATTTCCATGTAAGAAAGAATAACACACCTATGAAACGTATTCATATGATAAATAAATATCCTAAACATTGGATTATAAGAATAGGCGATGGTGTTAATTTTAAAAATAGTAAGTACCCTTTCTGGGGTATGAAAAAAGGAAAAGATGGATGCATGAAAAGCATTCTAATTAATAATGTCAAAGAAGGTGATATCTTATGGTTTTGTACAAATAAAGCAAATGGAGGAATAGCAATTGCTATGGCGGAATATACAGTCTTTTATGATAGAAGTGATGAACCTCTAATTAAAATTAATACATATACAAATAAAGATCAAAATTGGATAGGTGATGAAGATTGGAACTTACAAATCCACTATAAGAATCTATACAATACTGAGAAACAAACTATTCAAGTAATTCTAAGGGGACCTTGTCCTATTATTGAATATAATAAGGAAAGCTCTAATCAAAAGAATGTTGATGATCTATACAAACATTATGAAGGATTTAAGTTCTATGGCGAACCTAAATATACATAAGATATTCAAAAATTTGAAATCTTATTTATTCAAACAAAATAATTTAATATGGAAAGTAAATCGAGCTCCAAACAGTGGAACGAACAACAAGAAGACGAACAGGTCATGGCATTATCAACTGCATCTTCCTATCCACTTAATACACCTGAAAGATTCTTACAAAAGGTCCGAGAAACATTTGCGATCTATCTTCAATATGGAGGGAGGTCAAAACGGAAGACAGATTTCCTCCATTCTTGGCTTGCCGAAGATATCAAGGATGTCCTGAATGCAAATGCTGGGGGTGAAGTAAAAATAGAACAGTCTGTTCCTTCTCTAAATGCAAGTGGAAAGAAAAATTGTGATATTGTGGCTTTCCGTAATGGAGAAATTATATCCATCTTTCCTGTTAAGTTTATTATGACAAATTACAGACAAAATAAGAACAATAGTTTTGAAAATCTAACAGGGGAAATTATGCATCTAAAATGGGCAAATGAAAATGTTCCTATTATTCCAATTAATATTATTTTCAATCAAGTACCCTACTGTCAAAGTAGTTCATTAATCAAACATTATGAAACAATTACATATGAAAAAAGTTATAAAGTTACAGAAACCCTACGGGAGAAGGGATTGGTACATGATACTGTAAATTTTATCATTGATGTTAATCATTGTTGTCAAATTGGTACATCTTACAATCGGTGTCCTGAAATCATTGGTTTTAATCAAGACACACCTTATCGTTCATTTCATGAAATCCTTTAATGAATTGGTATTCCTTTTAAAACACGACTGGATATATTTAACCAACCCCCTCCTCTTTTTGTTGAATTTTCAATAATATATTGTTTATTTTTTTCAAGTATATCAATTATTTTCCCTCGTGTATATTTATTATCCAATATTTCAATACATAAACATCCAAAATGATATTCGGGTCTCATAGATACATATCGAATATCATTTGGATCTACAAATGTAGGGGTATAAATTACTTTTTCATGAGATGATTTAATAAGTGCTTGTGTTCTTCCAAAACAGTACCAAGAAGGATATTTGTCTTGTTTCCCTTTATCCCTTTGAAGGAGTTCTTCTTTATTTTCAAGTAAATAAGAATATGTTTTAGGATTATTTTTTTTTAGATCTTCTTCACAAATAAGGGATCCATTTTCATTATATGGAAAAATAATCCATTTATGATCAATACTATTTGTAATCTTTTTCCAACATGGTTCTGAATATAATTTTTTTTCATGAATAAAAATAGCATCCCTTAGTGTCGCAATACCACCTTTGATTGTACAAATATCACCTAATGTCTTACCTGAACTATTTTTTTTATTAAAAATATTATATTCATGATTTGAGATTTCATTGTAAGGTATCGTTTTTTGTGAATCATTCATATGATCAATATAAAGGATTGTTTCATTCTTTTGTTTTGTAAAAGTAGTAATACAACAATATGTGGAAACAGAATCAAAAACTTTTTCTGATTGAAAATCAATAATTTGTGTAATGAATTGATTTTCAAGAAGGTATTTTCTTAATTTTAATGCTGATTTTGTATATAAGTAGCTATTTGGAATAATAGCGACCATAATTCCATCTTCCTCCAATAAATCAATGCATTTTAATAAGAATGCATAATAGATATCAATATTTCCTGAATTTAATATAGGCCATGTTTCTCTAATATAGTTACGATATGTTTCTGGTAGATCTTGAATCTTAATGTATGGTGGATTAAGGATAATATTCTTATATTTTTTTGAAAAATTTTTTTTAAGAAAATCATTATTGAACTTTGTAATTTTTAAATGATTCGGACATTCATTTAGAAATTCTTGATTAATGTCACATAGATCAATTGATTCATAATTATCAAAATTAAGATGAATTAATAAATTTCCTGTACCAACAGCTGGTTCTAAGAGAGAACCATTATTATATAATTGTTCAGACATGAGTTGACTAATTTCATTCGGAGTAAAAATATTCGATTTTGTGAAATCAATTAATTCATTAATTTCTTCTTCTTCTTTTTGTTTAATTAATTCCATAATTTGTTGTTTTGTATAGTTCATATATTTAATAATTAAATGATTAAATGGTAATTTCAAATTTAATATTTGTATAATATAATTTAAAAAAAACAATTGTATAAATATAATATTAAATATGTCAAAAAATGTCTTTAGAATGGTAGATAATACTATCTTAAAAATATACAATAATTTTCCTAAATTAAATAAAAATTTATATACTTACTTAAGTAAACCACAGAATGAAATTACTGTTAATTTTACAGTTGAAATCGATCGAAAACTACAAAATTTTACAGGATACCGTATTCAGCATAATAATATAATGGGTCCTTATAAAGGTGGTTTAAGATATCATCCTAATGTTGAAGTTAATGAAGTTGAAGCATTATCAAAATGGATGACTTATAAAAATTCATTACAAGATATACCTTTTGGTGGAGCAAAAGGTGGTTTACGTATAGACCCTCATCAATACAATAATGTAGAATTAAAAAAAATATCGGAAAAGTTGACAGAAAATATTGTGAATTATATCGGTCCAGAAAAAGATATTCCAGCACCTGATGTCGGAACAAATGCAGAAATCATGGACTGTATGACACAAAAGTATTTAGATATTACAAATACAGATAATTATGGTGTTTTTACAGGGAAATCTCCTAATTATGGTGGATCAGAATTTAGAAAAGAAGCAACAGGTACTGGTGTTGCTGTATGTATTAAGGAATGGGCAGAATTAAAAAATATAGAACTCAAAGGAAAAACATACATTTTACAAGGTTTAGGAAATGTTGGTTATTATACTGCGAAGAAATTAAAAGAATATGGATTGATTTTAATTGGAATCGGAAATGCATCTGGATATAAGTATCATAAAGAAGGGTATGATATTGAGAACATTCAGGAATTTATCGATAAAAATGATGAAGATTTGTGTCATTATCCTATCGGTAAAACGATTGATAAATTAGGATTTTTTTCAATTAATTGTGATATAGTTATTCCTGCTGCATTGGAATTACAGATTTGTGAAGAGGAAGCAAAAAATATTCAAGCAAAATTAATTGTCGAAGCCGCGAATGGTCCTATTGATGAAAAAGGAGATGAAATATTAAATGAAAGAAATATCGAAATATTACCTGATATATTAACAAATTCAGGTGGTGTACTTTGTAGTTATTATGAATGGTTACAAAATTGTAATAATGTATATTATGAGAGATATCTATTAAATCAAAAATTAGAAGACAAATTTAAAGAAAAAGTAAAACAAATCTTTGATTTAATGGAAGAAGAGAATATTCAGACAATGAGGGAAGCATGTTATTATTATTCACTTAAAAGATTAGAGAATGAATATATTAAACGAGGATACTATTTACCGAATTAATTCAATGAGTACAGAAAAAGGATTCGATATTTATGAAGCATGTGGATATCTAGCAGGGATACTATTTGCTGCTGGATTAGTTCCCCAAGTATACAAATCATTTAAGACTAAAAATCTACGTGATATTTCCTATGGTTGGCAATTTACATATTTAACTGCAACAACTGTAATGGTTATATACGGGGTCCATAAAGAACTACCTGCAATATATATACCAACATTTTTTGAGAATTTATTAATTCTATCATTAATTATAATGAAAATACAATATCATAGAAAAGAAAAAATAAGATTAGAATTAGAAATGAATGATATTACAATGGATGATATTAAAATGGATGATACAACCATAAATGAAACTAGAATGCATGAAAAAGAGAATCCCTAGGAAATATATGAAGATAAATTATATTTAAAATATAGAATTAAAATATAAATAAAATGGAAATACCTGGATTTTTTTCAGAGAAGGAAAAGATACTTACATATGATTATCATCAAATTGAAGAATTATTACACACAGAATATGATGAATCCTATTGGATTGAAAATTTATCAATTGATAAACCAAATCTAGTCTCAAAATATTTTCAAAGTATTTTATTAGGATATAACCATCTATATATTAGTTCATTATTAAATGATTTGAATAATCCAAGTGCCAATCTATGTTTGCCTTTATTACATGAATGGGATGGAAGTCCAAAGATATCTAATCTTATTATTATTTCTCACCCTGATGATGCAGAAAGGATATGTAAGATGCATATTAAAAAAACACCTGTTTTTAAAGAGCTATTAAATACAAGTATTATTTCCACAACAGATAATAAAGATTGGAAAGAACAACGTCATTCAATGACAAATGCTTTTTTGCCTTATTATTCATTAGAAGAAATTTTCCCCGAGAGCTTAAAACGCGCAAAACATTGTTCTGATTTATTAGTTCATATGTCAGAAAAGTATAGTAAACCTGTAAATATGAGTGAATTTTTTTTAAATGAAACCCAAGCACAATTACAGAAAGCATTGTTTGGATTTTCTGATGAATTTGAAGAAAAAACAAATAAAAGGATAAGAAATGTTTTTGCTGGAATTGAAACAGAATATCTAAGTGAATTCTCTGAATTAGCATTAAAAGAAACAATGAAATCAAATGGTCCTGCAAGTAAATTATTTCATGAATCAAAAGATATTGAAAAAAGCATAGGAAATATTATCCTATTTGCATTTGCAGGACATGATACAACAGGCCATACATTAACTTGGTTATTGTATGAATTATGCAAACATCCAAAATACAAAGAAAAATTGATTCAAGAAATTGACCACTATTGGTTAAACTATGAAGAACCGACGTACGATTCTTTTTATGAATTACCTTTTATGACAAAATGTATTGTCGAAACATTAAGGATGTGGCCTGCATTAGCGAATGGAACCTATCGTGAATTAGAAAAAGACGATTATGTAATAGGCCACAATAATGAAAAAGTAGAATTAAAAAAAGGAACCTATTGTCAAATTATCAATTGGACCCGTCATCGTAATCCGGAATTATGGGACGATCCTGATACATTTAATCCCGAAAGAGAGTTTGAAGATTCTGAAATTTGGCATGAGGAAGGTTTTGGAGGATACAATATCTCTTCTGACCGTTTTAGTCCATTTACCTATGGTCCAAGGAATTGTCTAGGTAAAAACTTTTCTCATATGGAGATGAGATTAATACTTCTCTATATCTTTAAAAATCATGATTTTGAATTTGAAGAAAAACAAAGATTAACTATTAATGATCCTAAATATCAAGGTGTGAATACATTTACAATGGGACCAGCTGATGTACATGGTGAAGGGTTATTAGGGATGTATGTTTATCTACATCAAAGAAAAAGTAAGTTATAATTTTATATTAAAGAAAATTGATACTATAATATTATAATGGATAAACTCTTCTTAGTACAATTTTCTGCATGTTTAGCAGAAACAATTACTTTTCCAATCG
>PAZD01000033.1 GCA_002715405.1 Acidimicrobiaceae bacterium | reverse complement strand
ACAAAAAACGATCTAGCCGATTTGTAGCGTTCGCTGCGATAATCGGACTTGGTCTTGGCGCAATGTTCACATCAACAGCATCAGCAGTTATGGACACCGACCCAGTAATTGAAGTAGATGGGTATTGTGACCTTCCTGGTCCCGATAGCTCATCTGGACTCTGGATGACTATTACGAACGATGATAGTTGGGAAGAAGATTACGTCATAGGAGTATTTGAAGGCCTATATGAAGATGGTGATATGCCAGTTGACATCGTTGAAATTACTCTTGAAGCTGGAGAGACCGAAGATGGTCCCCTAGTTGTAGATAGTTTTGTCGCAACTGTTCAAGTTATCGACCTAAGCGGAGCAGAAGAATTTGTACTGGTATACGACGAAGTACACATTGTATGCATGCCAGATATACCTGACTTCGATGACGAAGATGACGAAGAAAGCGACGATGGTCCTGACTTAGATATGGATATTGAAGTTCTTCCACGTGATCCAGGGTTCGAAATTGATGACTCTGATTCGGGTATAGATCTTCCTGACATTGACTTCAGCGGAGAAGCCGACGAAGGTGAAGAGCCAGTCATCGAAGAAGGCACAAGCGACGACGAAGGTGAAGAGCCAGTCATCGAAGAAGGCACAAGCGACGACGAAGGTGAAGACAGCGACGAAGGTTTCGATAGTCTAGGGCCACTCTGCGGCATACTCGGATGCGGCGATGTTGATCCTGATGAAACAGCAGCGCAAGCTCGAGCAGCGGCTGAAGCAGCGGCTGAAGCAGCAGCACAAGCCGCTGAAGAAACCAATGAAGGTGACACCCCAGTAATTGAGGAAATTGGAAAACCGGCAAAACCCAAGGTTGACCCTGAAGATCCCAAAGACACTGGAGACTCAGATGAAGCAGCTTCCAGCGAAGAAAATGAGACAAAAGGATCATCCGGTCTATCTCTTCTCTGGATCATCTTGATCATTGTTGCCGGACTGACCACGGTAGGGGCCACAACCCGGAAACTTCACAAGAACAACAGTTAAATTACTGACAATTCTTCCATGGTGCCAGCCCACTAGGGCTGGCACCAGTCTTTTTAGGACAACCCGTTAGTCAAAAATAGCGTTGGTTAATATTGCATTTGTAAGATCAACATCTGTAAGGTCAACGTTCCGAAAATCAACATCTGATAAATCTGTATTGTCGAAGACAGCGTTTGTTAAATACGCTAATTCAAAAACCCCATTTGGAAATGAAGCATACGAAAGGTTTGCTCCAGTGAGATCAGCATCGTAAAAACTCGTTTCATCTCCTTGGCTTTCTGAGAGATTGACTCCTACGAGCTCTCCGAACAGAAAAGCAACGTGATTCAGTGTTGTTCCGACCAATGAAGCTTCCGTTAAATTCGCCCCTATAAACCAAGCATTGCTAATGATGGCGCCATCCAAATTTGCTCCTATCAAAAAAGCGCCAGAGAAATCAGCACCACCGGGATTACTATTTGGACTAGTGATGACAGACTCGCTTAAATCCGCTTCATTGAGGATAACACCTCCAAATCTCGGATCATAAAGCTGTGCATGGGCCAGATTTATACCTGTTAAATCTCTAAGTTCACAATTCCAATACCAGTAAGGTCCTACCGTCTCGTTATCTGGTAGCGCTTCCCATTCATGGGTACACCCCGCTTCAAGCAGTGCTTCTTCCCAAGATTCAGTTATTTCTGGGACTGGTGGTGGATCAGCAGAAGTTACGGAGCTGTCGTTAGAAATGGTATAGGTGTATGTGAAAGATTCTAGAGCTTCAAACTCTTTTGCTCCTTGAGCCGCGTAGGTAACAATACAGGTTTGAATTCCATTATCAGATTCATGAAAGTCTTTATGAAAACCTATTCCTTGGCCAACATCCCAATTTGTTTCAGAAAGAGTCTCGCCAACCTTTAAGGTTGCAACGATTACCCCCGTCTCAGCACCAGAGCAGGCTTTCCCATCTATCTTGACGATGGTAAGGCTGACAGGCTCAGTGGGTGGACGAGATAGTCGTACATCAAACCCGCATCCGAAAGTACCTTCAGTGCATTCAAGGATTATATTTGTTCGGATAATTTCCGCAGGGCCGAAGGGATCCGGTTCCATGGTAGGGGTTGGTTGCGGTATGTTTGTAGGCTCCGGTATCTGAGTGGGCTCTAGCTCAGTTGTTGGTTGGATTGCTTCTTTCGATTCTTCTGATTCATTACTGCACGAAATCAGTAAAAGAAATGAGATACATAGTAGGAGAGTTTTTTTCATTGTGTCATTGTATTCGGAGAGAATACGCGTCCTCCAGTGAATTGATCGGACTCTTGGAAACGACTAGAAATCAGATATTGGCCTTCGGCAGATGAAGGAACGATTTATTCTTGTGTTACTGGAGTCTCGCACTGTCTTAAGGTATCCGTGAACTCCCAAACAAACTCTGTCTCTTCAGAACCCGGAGGTTCACCAGAGTATTCTGAGAAAATCGCAAAATAATCTGCTGTTTGGAACATGAACAAGCCAGTGGAGAAATTGTATAGAAGAGGGGCCCCTACTGCTTCTTCGAAAAGGGCGGGTTCGGGGACGATCAACGGCCCTCCAGGAACAATGACTTCTGTAATAGATATTGGTTCATCTGGTTCATTAGGGTTCCAATCAACCAATGGGCTTTCTGGAAACCGTACTATTCCTGGAAATACTTTTTCCCAACCATTTATGACGTGGAACGTGTTTCGGATTCCCCACCGGTCAACCTTTGGTTCGGTCATCTCTGATCGAGTGAAATCTACATAGAGCGAACCCCAGTAGATCGTCCGGTATTGAGTTCCACAATCCGTATACCATCCAGCTTCTTGTGTCGGAGACCCAAGTCCTGACGTGATAGCAGGTATTGCAATGTCCATAAGGTTCCCTATCTGAACCCCACAAATATCTTCGCTAATAACAATATTGCATCCTGTCGGAACGTTGGGAACGCCGTCGAGCGGCAAACCATTTGCTTCCAAAGTTGCTACATGGATCTCTCGCGTGCCAGGACCGTAGAGCCCATCGGCTGCTATTCCAAGGAGTTCCTGCAATTCCATAACTTCCGCACTTGGTATGAGCCAAGGATATTCTCTTGTCAGGATTACAGTATCTGGATCACTGGGAGTAGGAGTAGCTGCAGGAGTCTCTATCGTCGTGCTTGTATTCGTTGCTGCTTCAGTTTGTACCGCAATTGAAGAGGATGGATCATCAGAAGAGTTATCGTCAACAAGGTACCGATATGCAACAAAGGCAAGGATGATTAATACAGCAGCAACCAATAGGTTACGTATTCGACGATTCCGCCGGCGTGGTCCAAAGAAACTTGTCATATCTTAGAAAATGCTAAAACGATTTTTTGTTGTTGACAAAACGAAAGAGCACTTCCTCGCAAAAATCCAAGATTTAGATATGAAACACCAACTTTTTTGCTAAAGGGTCATGCTTTGAATAGCTTGTAGGCGATCTCTGGAGGAAGTACCTGGAGGGATTTCTATACCATTCTCCGTTATCGTCTCTTCGATCCATGTAAGGAAAGTCTCAACTGCCGGCGTTGTTTCTGACTCTCCAATCTGGGTATTGCCGATAAATATTTCTCCAGAAGTGCCATCTAGGGTCACAACGTCCCCTTCGGATAAAGTAACGTCGCCAAAAGTTGCGGAATCTTCCAAAAGTGAAAGTGTTGTAACCCCAACGACTGCTGGAATACCCCACCCGCGTGCAACAACAGCGGCATGGCTGGCAAGGCCGCCAGTTGCAGTAATTATTCCTTGTGCCACTGCCATGCCATGAACATCTGCGGGGGAAGTTTCAGGCCGAATCAGGAGAACTCTGACACCTTTATCGCTTTCTTCTACAGCTGTATCGGCTGTAAAAACTAATTGCCCTGTTGCAACTCCTGGGGAAGCCCCCAGCCCTTTAGCTATTGGGGGTGAAGATTCGGAAACATGATCCATGTCGAGAGCTGCTTGAAGCTGATCAGGTGTAAGTCGGTGGAGTGCCTGAATACGGGTAAGGGGAAAATCAATGTCATCTGTCATTTCTTTTGCTATTCGAACAGCAGCAATCGGAGTTCTTTTCCCTATACGGCTCTGGAGAATCCATAATTTTTTTTCCTCCACAGTAAACTCGATGTCGCACATGTCTGTTGTTGCGTTCTCAATGGAATGTGCAACTTTAACGAGCTCTTTAAATGCTTCAGGGGCGATATTTTCCATCTCATTGATTCCGAGAGTTTGATGAGATCCAGAGACAACATCTTCACCTTGAGCGTTAGGTAAAAAATCTCCAAAAAGCTCATCAGCCCCTGTTGATGGATTCCGTGTAAAGAGCACACCTGTCCCAGAATGTTCACTGGTATTGCCAAAGACCATTGCTTGAATAGTTACGGCTGTTCCAAAATCGTCAGAAATATTCTCAACTTCACGGAAAGTTTGAGCCCTTGGGCTGTTCCATGAATAAAAAACTGCTTCGATTGCAAGATGGAGTTGCTGCCAAACGTCCGAAGGGGCATGAGAGATGCCACTATTTCCTTTCTGTATTACGATCTCTTCAAACATCGACTCAAAACGGCTACGACACTCTGATGCAAATGCAGGATTGCTCTTCGCTGCAAGCGCTGATGTAGTTTGGTTATTTAGACCTAGATTTAAAATTGTGTCCATCATCCCTGGCATGGAAACAGGAGCTCCGGATCGAACGCTCACAAGTAATGGATCATTGCTGTCCCCAAATGATCGTCTGGTGTTTTGCTCAATGACAGACATCGCTGCGGTTATTTCTTTTTGAAGAAAGGAAAGGGAGCCTTCATTATAAAAACGGTGGAAGGCTTCGGTCGTTATAACAAATCCGGGAGGGACTGATAGTCCAAGATCAGTGGACATCTCTGCAAGGCTTGCGCCTTTGCCACCCAGCAACAGGCGTCTTTCCTCTTTATTCATTTTTCCTGCTTCACCGAAATGAACAATGTACATATGAACTCCGAGGTTACAAATACCTTACTATTAAAATAACGATCACTTACTTTGAGAATCAAGACTAAAAAAAATATACCTATGGACCCTCGCTAAGGAGATAGTGGGAGAAGAAGAGTCATGAAAGTACTTCTGGTTGACGACCATCCGATGGTTCGGCGGGGGTTTAAGGATGGGCTCGAGTCTACATTTGAAGAAGATAATGAAATCTTCGAAGCAGGTTTTGTTGATGATGCAATTGAGGTTTTAATTCTGACACTTTTGATGTCGCGGTTTTGGATCTTCGTCTAGGAGAAGGATCTAGCCTAGAATCGCACGGTTCATTACTGAGAATGAGCTTCCGATGCGCTGTGTAGTCTTTACTTTTCATAAAAGGTATAAGGGAGCAGCGAAGAGGTATCGTTAGGGGTCCGCTACGCTAGAGAGGTGTCCTCTCCTCTTCCGATCCGCTTTCTTCAATCTGCTTCGCGCCTTGACCAACTTCCAAAAAGCCATATTGAATTAGCTGTTGTCGGAAGATCAAATGTAGGTAAATCGTCGCTGATTAATGCTCTGGCAAATAGAAAGAAGCTTGCGAAAACATCAAAGACTCCGGGCGCTACCCAATTGATTAATGTGTTTGAACTCGATCCTGAAGGTTCAGGTAATTGGCTGGTAGATCTTCCGGGATATGGTTTCGCAAAAGCTCCTAAGACAGAAATGGAGCGGTGGAGAAAAATGATTGAAGAATACCTNTTAGAAAGCGAAACGCTTGGAGCTGTGGTTCTCTTAATTGATAGTGCTGTTGGCCCAACTCGGTTGGATCTGCAAACCATAGAGTGGCTTGATCATATTGATCTTCCATATCGATTCGTTGCAACGAAGGAGGANAAAGTTCGTTCTTCAAAACGAGGAGCTCGTAAAACTGATCTCGTAAATAAGTTGGGGGTTGAGAAAAAAGATGTCTTGTGGGTGAGTGTGATGACGGGAGCTGGAATTCCCAAGCTCCGTGCAGAGATTCTTGATTATTTTTCTGACTAGCTGTTTTTTTCAGCTGCTACGNACACCTGTCGAAGATCTTTAAGCCCATCTGGAAGCTCAATCGGTGGATCTGGCAGTTGGGTCACACCATGTTCCTCTAAAATGGCGAGCATAGCTTCAGGCTCATCGCTCCAGGATCGGGGGTCTCCCATCATTACTTCGTAGAGTAAAACTCCTTTTGTTCCTGCTCTGAATGGTCCGAAGTCAGCTCCTAGAGGAAGTTCGATATGGGTTCCAGATCTACAAAGGCGTTCACCGCAGAAAAATTCTCCTTCAAGAACAGTTAATACATGGGGGCTGAAATGCCCATGTTTTCGGACAATCATGCCGGGGTCCCACTTTGCAAAGAGGGCAAGATACATAGGTTCAACAGAGAAGGCGACCCATTTTTCCCAAACATGTGATTCGCTACCATCAGCATTCGTTTGGCTTCGAACAGGAATCCACGGCACTGATTCGTTTTCTTCTATATCCGTAAATTTGGGAAACGCCTTAGGGTCACGAGGGTTTGCGTGGGACGGTTCCATTCGATCAGGATTTCTCAGTGTTCTGATCCGTATCTGGGAAGTCAATAATTTTTCCGCGATTGATGCTGACCCAATCACGTGCTTCAAGGTAAGGTCGAAATGTTTGAAAGATACTTTTTTCATCATGGTTGGTTTTAGGTTTCTGCATTTCATATAGGTAGGGAAACTCAATCCACGACGTTACTGAGGCCCATAGTCTCATCGCAGCATCACCCTCGGGAGGGTCAATGAGGACGGGGCCATAGAGGGCATGGTCACCAAAGAACAGAGTTGGGACACCATAACCGCCAGCATCGATTACCCGTTGGTGGTCTTGTTTAATTTCATCATGGGTTGATTTGTCTTCAAGTGAAATATCGACGATTTNNGGATCCATTCCTATTTCTTCTAAGAGTNGTTTTGCAACAGCGGGTTCATGGGGGCGTTTTCCTTCTTCATGGAGGGCTCGGCCAGATCTTTCATACCATTTGTCAAGATCTTCCATATTCTGTCTTCGAAGAATGGCTCCTATTCTCATCATTGACCAACCGTATGACCAGTCACGTTCCCAAGGATGTTTCTTCCCTTCCCGAAGGTTTACTTCCTCTAAGCTGAAGAATTTCCAATTGATGGTCAGGTCATTCTGATCACGAACATTCCGTATCCATTTTGATGTCTGGTAAGTTCAAGGACACATTACGTCAAAATGAAAATCGACTTCTTTCGGTTCAGTAATCATCCCAACCTCCTAGTAAGGAAATAGTCTTTATGTATTGTTGCTTGAAATGATGCTCACGATCAAGATGAGCGAGCAGGAAGTCTCGGCTAGATTGTGTTTAGAGGGAAGATGACCAGCACAGAACAAATATCAGCTTTTGCACCAGTAAGACTTGGTCCGGTACTTCTTAAGAACCGCGTCATTAAAGCGGCAACATTTGAAGGTATGGCAGTTAATAATATGGTCTCAGACGCGTTGATAGATTTCCATATTGCATTTGCTAAAGGCGGAGTAGGAATGACAACTCTGGCATATTGTGCCGTTTCTCCGGATGGGCAGGGGGCGCCAAATGAGATTGTCGTCCGCGATGAGGCAGTTCCGGGTTTACGCCGTCTGGTTGATCAAATACATGCTTTGGATGTTGCAGCGTCGATGCAGCTTGGCCATGCGGGTCCAGTTGGCATCGGAACCGGTGGGCGAGGATTGTCAGCTTCAAAGGTTCTTGCTAAGCAAAGAATGAAAAAGACGCATGCTGCGTCAGAAGACGATTTATCAAAAGTAGTTCAGGATTTTGTTTCTGCAACAATGCTTGCAGCCGACGCGGGATTTGATTGTATTGAACTGCACTTTGGACATGGATATTTAGTTAGTAACTTTCTGAGCCCGAAGCTGAACAAGCGTCAGGATCACTGGGGTGGATCTATTGAAAATCGGGCGAGATTAGCCCGTGAGATCGCTAATCANGTTCGTGATGCTGCTCCGGATTCCATGGCGATCATTGCGAAATTGAATATGGATGACGGGGTGAAGGGCGGTCTACAAATCGAGGAATCGATTGAAGTTGCAAAAATGCTTGAAGATGACGGCTCGTTGGATGCAATTGAGTTGTCGGGTGGAAGTTCGTTTGAGAATCCTATGTATCTTTTCCGTGGCGATGTTCCAATTGACGAGATGGCTGAAATTTTTCCTAAGGCGCTACGGATTCCATTTAAACTTTCAGCAAAGAAATTTATGCCCTTCTACCCTTTTGAAGAAGCTTTTTTCCTTGAATACGCGCGGATGTTTCGGCAGGCTGTATCTATACCGTTAATCCTTCTTGGAGGCATTAACAAACGGGAAACCGTTGAGAAAGCGGTTAATGAGGGCTTCGAATATGTTGCGATGGGTCGGGCACTTCTTCGTGAACCCGATTTGATTAACCGTTGGACAAATGGGGTCAATGATGATGGAATATGTATCCATTGCAATAAATGTATGCCAAGCATCTATCAGGGAACCCACTGTTATTTAGTGCCATCTGAAGAACGGCCCGGCCATATGAAATGGCCGCCNCAGACATCGAATAAGATTTGAATGCCATGATTGAAATTACTGATAAGGACAGAATACGTTTAATTCGTCTAAATCGTCCCGAAGCAAAAAACGCTTTTAATGAAGCCATGTATGACACTATGACAGAAGCATTGATAAGCGCTGATGACGATCCGACGATAGCGGTAGTTNTTTTAACAGGAAGTGGGGATAGTTTCTCATCCGGTACTGACGTGAAAGAAATGGCCAACAGAACGAGAGGTGCAGCTTTTACTCCAGGAAATCATGGTTTTACTGGCCTTGCAGATGAACTCATACAATTCTCCAAACCTCTTATCTGTGCAGTGAATGGGATAGGTCTTGGGATCGGAGTTACGATCCTTGGACTAGCCGACCTTGTGTTTATGGCAAACACCGCACAAGTGAAATGTCCTTTTACGAGTCTTGCATTAGCACCGGAAGCTGCAAGCAGCTTTACTTTCCCGCAATTACTTGGAAAGCAGAATGCTGTTTGGACCTTGTTAAGTTCTGAGTGGCTAAGTGCCGATGAGTGTCTAGAGATGGGTCTTGCATTTAAGGTATGTGATCCAAAAGACCTTCTTGAAATGACGATGCGACATGCTGAAGTTCTNGCATCAAAACCTATTAGTTCTCTTATTGCTTCAAAAAAAGTGATTATGGAACCAATACGGGAAAGTCTGTATGCAGCGCGAAGGCGCGAAGACGCAGCTTTTCAGGTTCTACTTGGAAAACCAGCCAACATGGAGGCAATGACCGCATTCGCTGAAAAACGAGATCCGGATTATTCGATTTTGGGAGAATAAGAAATATATGCAAAAATAAGATATGACTATTTCNTCTCCGTACTACACCGAAGAGCACGAGTCATACAGGACTGTCGTCCAACAATTCACCATCAACGAAATTGTGCCTTATATCCAAGAATGGGAGCAAGCGGGAGAGATTCCACGAGAGTTATATACGAAAGCTGCATCGATCGGCCTATTTGGTGACGGATTTGATGAAGAGTACGGGGGACACGGACAACGTGATGCCATTCTCCGAATGGTGATTATGCAAGAACTTTCTATGGCGGGTTCAGGTGGTGTAGTTGCTTCTATGCTTTCAAATTATATAGGGCTTCCACCAATCCAAAGAGCAGGTTCAGACGAGATAAAGGCTCGAGTTCTGACTCCTTGTATAGCCGGAGAAGCTGTCGCCGCACTAGCTATCACTGAGCCGGAGGGCGGTTCTGATGTAGCTAGAATCCAAACAAGTGCGAAACGAAATGGTGAGGAATTTATTGTAAATGGTCAGAAAACCTTTATCACCTCCGGCATGCTCGCGGATTTCCTTACCGTTGCGGTTAGGACTGGCGGCGAGGGCGCAAGCGGACTTTCTCTGCTGCTAATTGAAGGGGATCGAGCCGGCGTAGATAGGACACGACTTGACAAAATGGGCTGGTTGTCGTCTGATACCGCGACTTTGTATTTCGACGATGTGCATGTACCTGTAAGTAATTTGATTGGGGAAGAAGGAACAGGGTTTTCTGCAATCGTGAATAATTTTAACGCTGAGCGGATAGATATGGCCGCTCAGTCAATTGCTTTTTCTCGTGCTTGTTATGACGAAGCTTTGGAATGGTCCAAAGATCGGGAAACCTTTGGAAAAAGACTTGCAGATCATCAAGTTATTCGCCATAAATTCGTTGAAATGGATAGACGAATTAATGCTGCGCAGGCTTGGTGCGAGCTGCTTGCTTGGAGGCTAAATCAAGGNGATGACCCTGTAGCTGAAATCGCCGAATTGAAAGTGCAGGCATCCACAACGTTCGAGTTCTGTGCTCGTGAAGCAGCGCAAATCCTCGGTGGAGCGAGCTATTTGAAGGGATCGGTAACTGAGCGACTGTACAGAGAAGTTAGAGTGCAGGCTATTGGTGGGGGAAGCGAAGAAATTATGCGGGATTTAGCTAGCCGGCAATTAGGTATCTAAGCCAGACATGCTTTATTTCTTCGGAGATGTCACTATAGCTCGAAAGATAAGTGCTGTTCCGGAAATCGTGTATCTAGCGTCAGAATAGGGAACCCACACTGGTGCTCCTTGGCCTATATTAAGGGATTCCTGTTTCTTATTAGTTATGGTAAATGGCCCATCAGTCGATATTAAGATCTCGGGCCCTTCGAGATCTGTCGACCATTCACCATTCAGGTCAATTCGTGATAATGAAAAACCCGAACCGAAGGAATCATAGATTTTTTCGGTACTGTCGGCTTTTTGGACTTTCGGGTCTTTGGGTNTGAAATCAACAATTGAAGTAAAGATATCCGAATTGACAGGTTTTGTCGTAAGCCCAGCTCGAATGACGTTGTCGCTATTTGATGTAATCTCGACGGCGTATCCATCCAAATACACGTGAGGAGTTCCTGGCGCTACGTAAAGTGCATCTCCTGGCTGTAAGGAAACGTTATTAAGCAGGAGGGAAATCATTGTTGCTGGATCTTCCGGATAGGAAGCTGCGAGTTGAACAAAATATTCAAGTTGGGGCACTGGAATGCTACTTTCAAGAATTCCCTCTATGAGCATTTCTATCTTTTTAGAAGGTTGTGCGTATAGCCACAATACCGCTGCTTTAAGTCGCTCATCCTCGGCTCCACTCCTCTGCAGTTGGTTTAGAAACTCGGTAAGAGATGGGTGAGAAACTTGAGTAAGTAAGAAGATGCTCTCATCTGGTTTTCTAAAACCAAATAGNGATCTAAAAGGCGTGAGGGCGCAGATAATCTCTGATTTCTCATCTGGTGTTGAAAAGATTCGGTTCGGNTTTTGGAGAGGAATCTGGTTGATATTTTCTTGTTCATATCCTTTTCTAGCTTGTGAAGCTGTTGGGTGGGCTTGAAGGGAAAGTGGCGAGTTGATTGCTAGCACTTTTAATAGGTACGGGAGATCTTCGTGGGTTTTAGAAAGATGTTTTCCAAGTGCCTGTTCAGCGTTTGTCTTAATTACCTCGGTAAGGGTTACGGATGCGCCCATAATAGAGCTCGGTAATTTCGGATGCGTTCCCATCCAGAGTTCTGCTTCAGGTTCTCCAGTGGCATCACGTCCCTGAAGAGAAGGAATGAAGGTAGTATCACCCCAGTTGTAATTTTGAACGGCTGCTTTAAGTCGTTCCATATCTCTTCCTTTTCGAAGTCACAATTCTTTCCAAATATTCAAAGCAATGACAAGTTCATCCAGAGATGTAACTATCTGGTCTAGTGAGCAGCCGATCATAAGGTTTACGATTTCTTCGCCTTCGTATCGGATACGCCAATCAGTGAAAATCCCGATGGATGGCTTCTTAAGAGCGGCGGCATAGCCAAGTTCCCAAGCTGTACCATCGTCTGTTGTTATTCCATTCAGATTGGCGATAAGAATATCGGATTGTTCTATCCCGTCAAGGTTGTTTTCAAAGATCGNTTGGATTGTCTCAGGAGTTTTCGGTGGATTATCCCTATGGGGAAGAAACGTTGAAAATCCGGTAGACGCGACTGTCTTTTCAAGCTCCTCAACCCACCAGCGTTCTCCTTCATTGAACAACGGGCCAGCGATATAAGCTTTTCTGCTTTGCATATGTCCATGATCGCTCTAACTTTAGAATTATCCAATTATTTAGAGGGGATATCCTTGCTTTTCTCGATCTGGTTTCTTTTTGAGAGGGTATCGGGGTGGAATGTTTGTAGGCTTCGATCATGGACGATGAAACCCTTGGCCACTTCCGTGAGAACCTGAAAGGGTTCTTTCCTTCTGTAAACGGTCACCCAGACGTTGCGGGTTTGTTCCGTTCTCCGGCGATGCTTAATCAATTAGGTTCAGCGTTAGCCGCTGGATATCAAGATGCNGGAATTACAAAGGTAGTGGCGCCTGAGGCACGGGGTCCGGTACTGGGAGCGTTGGTGGCTAAAGAACTTGGAGCGGGCCTCGTCCTTGTGCGAAAAGATGGCCGCAATCACCCTGGAGCAGATATACGAACTGAATCCGAGGCTACATGGACCGGAGAACGACAATTATTCCAAGGTCGCTCCTTCGACCTTGATGATTCAGATNTCGTTTTAGTAGTTGATGATTGGATCACGACAGGAAATACGGCACGAGCCGTGATCGCTACAATAACGGACAGCGGAGCTCATTGCGCTGGCGTTTCCGTGATCGTGAACAAGTCAGTAGGTGATGTGATTTCTGAATTATCTGTGCGTTGGCTTGTTCTCTTTGACGAGATCGTTAAAAATACCTGATCCAGATGAATCCAGTATTGTTTTCTTAGTCAAATTTGCAGTCGCGCGGCCGAGGATCTGATGAGAATGGGTACGCCCAAACTGGCGGCTATCTNTTCCTTGTGGGCTTCGAAGCTCTACATAGCCACCGTGATTTATATGTGTGACATATTTGATCACGAAGGTTTCTTTGAAGGGATGGCGACCTACGACGATATCGCCGANGTTGAATTGGTCTTTAAGCTTAAGGAGTACAACATCGGAATCATCGATCACTGGACTCATACTAGATCCTTGNACGCGAAATCGCTTTCGNCGTCCAGTCAACCAATGTACTATTTCCCGAAGAAACGAAAGTTTCAACTTGCTTCGTAGTATGTGACTTCTCGGCCTTTGCTTTCCCAAAACATGTTATGTACTTTTTCTACTGCTGCCATGAGTTGATCAGCTGCATCAGCAGAAACATGCTGCTTGCATTCCGAGCATGCTTTAGCCGCATTCCAAAAGACTTCATGGAGGTCAGGATAAGCTTCAAGATGCGCAGGCTTGAAGTAGTCAGTCCAAAGCACTAGTAGTTCATGCTTAGCTAATTCGGCTTGCTCTTCTTTGATGGTGACATACCGACCAACAGTATTGAGATAGCCGGCAACTGCTTGAGCATCTCCTGGTTCTGGTGGGGTTAAATCAAGGATTTTCTTCGTCATCGAACGAACAGCTTCAGCTGCAATCCTTGCCGATGATGGATCATACACACCACATGGTCCATCACAGTGAGCTTCCGCTATGGGGAGTTCACTGAAACCAAATTTATTTGAAGGGTTAGTTTCTTGCATGTGAAATTATCTCCTTTGTTTCGACATAAAAGGTCGAAGGTCATCAGCGCTAACAGTAGCCCAACATTTGAATTTCGTCTCATCTAGAAGCAGAGTTTCCACTGAAGAGGAATTTATGTTAATTTGACGCGCACTCTTGAAACTGGAACCTTTGAGTGATGGATTTTGCACTTTTGGTATCAGCCTTCGGTTTTGGTATTCGCCATGGATTCGACTGGGACCATATTGCGGCGATTTCTGACATTGCAACAAGTGAGAAGAACCAAAGAAAGGCTTTTTCTCTTGCAACAGCGTATGCCTTTGGACATGCAGCGGTGGTTGTTGGACTTGGTATCGGGATTATTCTTGCGGATTTTACTATTCCAGATTCCGTAGACACCACAATGATGTACCTGATCGGTGGTTCTCTCATTGTTTTGGGAGTTTGGGTCCTTGTTAGCGTTGTAGTTCAGGGAGAAAATTTTCGGTTAAGGAGCCGATGGATGATTATTCGTGATGGAGCTTTTCGAGGCCTTCAGCGCGTTCGTACATCTTCAAAAGGTCGGACGATCAGTATCGAACATGAGCATGCACATCTCCATCAGCAGAATATGGAAGTACATGATCATACTCATGAAAATAATCTTCCGTTAGAGATAGATGTTAATAGCTCTCATCAGCATAGTCATCGGCATGAAATCCATATTGAAAGTTCTGCAATGGAGAATTCAACGGCCCGTGGGGTAGGAATTCTTCATGGAATTGGATTAGAAACCCCTACACAAATAGCTATTTTTGTCGCTACTACGCAAGCATCAGGAAAATTAGGGGGGTTATTGATCCTTAGCGCTTGGGTGGTAGGACTTCTAATCGCAAACTCATCAATAGCAATAGTTTCTGTTAGCACCAGTAATTGGCTCCAACAGCATGTAAATGTGTATCGATATATTGCTGCTGGCATCGGACTGTTGAGTTTAATCGTTGGGATTCTCGTGTGTATCGAGCAGGATAGCCTTTTACCTGTCTTTTAGCCTTTGATGGACTTCTTTGGGGGTTGGTAGCGATGGTTGTGCTCCTGCAACAAGAGTCGTGGCGGAGCCTACTTGAACAGCCCATTGTGCTGCTTTGATTAAATCTTTCCCTTCTACAAGGCTTGCTGCTATCGCTGCACAAAATGAATCTCCGGCTGCAGTGGTATCGACTGGAGTGATATCCGGAGCTGGAATATGCACAGCTTCATTACTAGCCACCACTACCGCACCTTGTTCTCCGAGGGTGACAATAGTTGATGAACATGGAAAAGTTTGTACCATCTCGACAATCGAATCAAGATTAGTGGCATTTTTTGTCCCAGCAAGGAGTTCAAGTTCTTTTTTATTCGGAATAAGCACATCCACTAAATCAAGTAGTTCTAGTGGAACAATTTCATTGGGAGCCGGGGCAGGATTCCAAATAACAATTCCTTTTGCTATTTCGGCTGCGGCCAACACTGTCTCGATAGGAATTTCCGCTTGAAGGAGAACTACTTGAGCTTCAGCAATCGGGGGTGCCGCTATTACATCTTCCGGTGTAAGTTTGCTATTAGCTCCTGGGCTAACCACAATCGTGTTATCTCCATCACCCTGAACTGCAATCAGTGCTACTCCTGTTGGGACTCCGGTTGAGCTGAAAAGATAATCTATATTGACGTCATTATCTTCAAGATTTTTTTGTAGGAGACTTCCACTCTCATCGTCACCGATTCTTCCAACTATTGCGACGGATTTTTCTAAACGAGCAGCTGCCACTGCCTGATTTGCTCCTTTCCCACCCGGAATTCGTTGGAGATCTCCTCCCAGTACTGTCTGCCCAACTTGTGGGATATGTTCAACATTGACAACCAGATCTAGGTTGCATGAACCGACAACGACAATATCTACTGGCATCTTCAAAGTTTGTCACAAAGACCTAGGTGGAACCAATGGTTTGAAATCTTAACCATATAGTCCCACTAGTCTTCCTGTTAGCCCGATAGCGGCGATTACCATGAAAACTCGAATCACCCTCTCTCCACCCCGTACCGCGATTCGAGCACCTAGCCATCCACCTATCGAAAGTCCAACGGTTAAAATAATAGCTGGCCACCATCGGACTTTTCCTTGCACAATGAAGACAGGAAGAGCAGTCATTGTTACGGCTAGAGTGACTAAAACTTTGACAAAATTTGCTTTCATAAGGGGAAGACCAGATCTTGTTAGAAAAGCGAGGAGCACTAATCCCACTCCCATCTGAATAGCCCCTGCATATATACCAATGAATAAAAAGAGGATGAAAATAGCTGTTTTTGATAGGTTGGGGCCTTCGGGAACAGCTTTTGGTTCTTTGAGAGATAGCAAAATAATCGGGAGAATAAGAACCCCGAAAATAGTTTCAAATGTTCGGTCAGTTACTTGGCTTATAGCAATGGAACCTATCAAAGAGCCGATTACTACGGGAAGGAGAAACGGGAGTGCTTCCCTGTATGCGGTAACCCCTTGTCGATGAAATGACCAGATTGTTGTTCCATTCGAGACGAAGATTCCAATCCGATTGGTTCCGTTAGCGAAATTTCCCGGAACTCCTGCTAGGACGAGTAAAGGAACGGTTAGCGATGATCCTCCTCCGGCCATTGCATTAACAACTCCGGCGGCTCCACCGCCAACGAATAAAAGAACTGCTTCCCACCAAACCATAGGACCACCGTACCCCAGCAGGTGAGATGTTAAATTTACTCTGCTCGATTCCCTCGAATTAAATCAGTATGTCCATCCCAATTTTCAGAGGCTTTTTTCCAACCATCGAAAACTTCACGTATTCCAGAATTATCTCCATGAAGTTCGAGGAAGCATCCAATTGCATCTCGTGTATCTACATAGATCACGTTTGCGACAGACCAGAGAGAGGAAGCAACAGGGAAACCGGCTGCTTCATATTTTTCTCCTTCTTTTTCTATGTCATCATCGGGAACGAGCATGCCTATGTGATGGAAGCCTTCTTCTCCAGCAGCATACATGTCTCGGTAGATTGACGGCCCTTCGTCATTTTGTTGGATGAACTGGACGTGGGTATCACCGTGGTAGCCGAAACCATAGTCCAATGGAACTGTCATTTCTTCTCCCCGATACAGATGTCTATCTCCCCAATGTCCTCGAGTTACGAAGAACGGTCCGGCTCCTGTCGTCATGTTCCATTTTCTGCATGCTTCGTCAATGTCGTTAACGAACCAGGCGTGTTGCACTATTGGGTACCGAATAAGTGGTTCCATAATTTCCTTCCATTTCTGGCCTAATTGTGGCATTTCTAATCCTGAACTTCCAAAAGGAATAGCAACATTATTTGAAATTAGATCTATCCTTTGAATATGGAATCTTCAACTGACGTATTCTTCCGTGAAGTACTTGGAGAGAGAGCGCCTGTCGCGGACCAACTCGCTAAGATCCATGCACTGGCATGGGAAGTGGTAGATCCATCATTACTTGATCTATGTCGTTTACGTATAGCGATGCTTTTAGGTTGTGAATCAGAGTTGGGAATCTCAAATAGCGATTTGGATTCACAAAAGATTGCTTCTCTTTCTCAGTGGTCTTCTTCTAATTCGTTCAATGAATGTGAGAAGTCATGTTTGCGATTCACTGAAGAATTTATTGTTGATGTGTCATCGATCCCTGATAGTTCAGCATTTACTGTTCGAGATCATCTTGGTGAAGAGGGGTTTGTGAATTTTGTGAATGCTCTTCTCGTTGTCGAACAGCGAATACGTTTGCAGGTTGTCTGGAGGAAGATTTTTCAGGAGGTTTCAGCATGACAAGATCACAAAGAGTCACTTCTTCAAATTTCAATAGTGGATTTCGTGAATCTCTTTCTTTGTGGCAGGAAGAAGTAGTTCAGCTGGGGTTGGTTGATCCTGTAACAACCGAAGTGGTTCGATTGCGTTGCGCCGAACACCATGATTGTTATACGTGAAAGTCTTTACGTCTGGCAGTTGCCAGGGAACATGGTTTAGATGAAGATTTAGCGCAAAAAGCTATGCAGAACGATGAAAATTTAGATCAGCAATATTCTCTTGTTACTCAGTTTGCTACAAATTTAATGACACAGCCCAATGCAATCACCACCGAGGATCTCACCGAACTCAAAGAGTTCTTTACCGAAGATCAGCTGATTGAATTATCTCTCGATGTAATGAAATGGAATTATCAGAAAGTTTCAGTCGCTTTAGGAACAGATAGGGAAATACGTGAAGGAGAGTTGAGCGAACTGCATTTTGATGAGAACGGGAAGTGGTCTTTCAATTAGTCAGGAATTTTTTGAATAGTTACTCTTAAAAACCCCGCCATTCCTCCGGTTTTCTTCCAAGCTCAATAAGCCGCTCTGTGACCTGTAAGGGTGGTGATGGCATTCGACCATCTTTGAATTCTTGAATATGTTCACCATCCTCTGCCCATACATGACAGGTATTGATATTGCTTTTTTGCATATTCTCACGATTTTTGTCAACAGCGCCCGGAGGTAAGCCACTTTCTCTCCTTTGAAGTACCGCCATTGACCATGTTGCTTGGACTATCGCTGGTGCCATTGCTTGAAGGAGTGCTGTGATGTGAGTACAGCCCCGTGGGCCACCGAATAGTTCACGGACTTTATGGGTGAATCCTCTAGCAACACTAAGGCCTATGAGTTCTTTGTAATGGTTGAGAATTTTTGGACATGAGGTATGTGGGTGTGTTTCAAACGTTGTCTTAGCATTAGTGATTTCAAGTTGCGGCAGCTGCACCGTGAGTTCAACATGCATCTGGTGAATTTCAAGT
>PAZD01000032.1 GCA_002715405.1 Acidimicrobiaceae bacterium | reverse complement strand
CGTCGTGGTCGTCGTGATCGTCGTGATCGTCGTGGTCGTCATGGCCTTCATGATCGTCGTGGTCGTCACCACCTTCGAGCTGTTTCACCATGCTGATGGCTTCAAAAACCATCACTCCTTCCGACTCAGCAGCTTCAATCACATCGAGCATACCTTCTTCAAAATTCGCTCCATTTACTACAAGTAGGTCTGCTTCCATCATTTTTGCAACTTGTTGCGCTGAGGCTTGAAAGTCATGAGGATCAGATCCTGGGGGCATAATCACTTCCACATCGAAACTTTCTCCGACCATGTTCTTTACAACGTCACCGAGGATGTTTGTAGTTACGACAATCGATGATTTTACCTCCTCTGTTGAGGAGTTAGATCCATTGTCACTGCAAGCAGTCAACATTAATGACATAACAGCAACTACAGCAGTGGTGGACAACAGTATTTTTTTCATCGAATTGCGAAACATTCGCGACCTCCTATAATAAGAATGATTCCCATTTATAATAAGAATGATTCTCATTATTGCATCTGTAATGCAATATGCCACACTAAATAACAAATAAATTTTAAAAAATATGACCATCAGTAACCCAACTATTTCAACTACCGATCTTGAAGTTCGTTACGGCAATACCGTTGCTGTAACTGATGTGAACCTTTCAGTTCCAGGAAGTTCATTATTATCTGTTATCGGTCCGAATGGAGCAGGAAAATCTGCCCTCCTTAAGGCTATAGCTGGAACAGTTGAAGCACATACAGGATCAGTCGAGGTTACTGGCCCCTCACCTTCTTTCGTCATGCAATCAACGGATGTTGATAGCTTCCTACCAATTAGTGTCCGCGATGTTGTTTCACTTTCCCGATATTCAAACCGAGGGCCATTTAGGCGTTTTCGTTCTGATGACCATAAAGCTATCAATGAAGCGATAGAACGTCTTAACCTTACACATCTTGCAAAAAAACAGTTACACGAAGTTTCTGGTGGAGAACGTCAACGAACCCTAGTTGCCCAGGGATTAGCTCAAGAAAGTGACGTACTACTTCTAGATGAACCAATCAACGGACTTGATATTGTTTCACGCGATATCATTCTCGAGATGATCGCCGATGAGGTTAAAAGAGGACGCACGGTCGTAATTACCACCCATAATCTCAGCGACGCTGCCCGTGCAGATCAAGTACTACTCTTAAATAATTGTCCTTGCTGTTTAGGAACTCCTAATGATGTTCTCACAGAAGCGAATTTGCGTGTTGCGTTTGGGGAAGAAAGTATTGCGGTCGGCGAAAAAATATTTCTCGATGACCCTCATCACGCTCATACGTCATCACATGATGAAGACAAAATAAGGTCCTTTTAGAGTTTGAAAGTAATATGGTGAAATGAACAAAGTCGATGCAGACCAAGTAGTGGCCTCACAACTTCGAGCAGTGAGCCAGCGTTATACAAATAATCGTCGTCGTTTAGTTTCAATTTTATTATCATCGTCAAAACCATTGACGATCAACCAGATCTTGGAAGTTGACCAAGGACTTGCCCAGTCAAGTGTTTATCGCAACCTCGTTGTCTTAGAAGAAGCCGGATCAGTAGTTCGTATTATTACAAATGACGATCACGCTCGTTACGAATTAGCTGAAAATATTCTTGAACACCACCATCACATTATTTGTTCACCGTGCGGTGAAATTATTGATTTTCATCTAGCAGATCACGTTGAAAGTACCCTAGAAGTCTCTTTACAAGAGATTGCAGACCAGCTTGGATTCACATTGGATAACCACCGACTTGACCTTATCGGAACATGCAGCTCTTGCAATTCCAGCTAATACCCTCGTCATAAAAGCAAAAAATTCACTTTAAGGTTATCTACAATTCACCACGTTGATTTTCTTTGGCAATATAGATCCGATAAGTTGTCCTTACATTTTATGTTGAGGTCGACAATACAAGGGGTTTAGCTCCTTGATATAGATTGCCCTTTTTAAGTACCAAAAATAAAAGGAGAAAAGAAATGTATGTTACTGCTAGGGAGATCATCCCATTACCAGGACGTCTTCAGGACACTATTGCCTCTGGAACGCAACTAATTCAAGAGATGAACCAAAGATATGGGTCTGCGATGGCTACTTCCACGGAGATTGGCGGGAACCCAAACAAACTCTGGATAACAGGATTTTGGCCAGCGCTATCTGACTATCAATCATTTACTGAAAGTTACATGTCCGACCCTGAATTAACGCAAAAGATGAACATGTTCTCATCATTTGTTAGTGAAGTCCAAGATCAAATAGGTCAGGTAATCCGACAGCCAGGTGAACGAAAAGCATTTACGCAGATGCACAGAGGGCGCATAAAAAACACGCACTTTGAAGAGGGACTTGAGTTGATAATGAAGTTAGCAGATCATATTTCGGAATTATCTGGAACTGAAGCTGGCCTTATTGCTCCGGTCACAGGAGACCAGTATGAGATCATCTTTGTTAACTATGCAGATTCTCTTCAAGAACTCAGGGGAATGGTAGAGAACTGGAGTACGGACGAAACGTATCAGAATATGTTTGTACAAGGGTCAGAGTACTTTGAGAATTCATTTGATGTTACGTATGCACGGTTCACCGGATAGGTATTCTGAACTAGCTAAAGTTGCTTTTTAAAGGCTTCTTTCTCTTTATTTAGGACCAAAACTCGTTAGCTATCGCGGGCCCATGGCGCTTTCTATAAGGCGCCATGAGCCCGCAAAATTCTAGACCTGTATTCCACTTCGGGATAAAGGCAAGTCATAACATATAGATCTATTGCTGATTTGTGGTCTATCACTTTGCAGGGGTTAATCTGGAATTCTTAACTCTGCTATTTACTTCTTTCTCGTTTACATCTTGTGAAGAAGTTTTCCGAAGGATTACGTTATGAAACGTACGCTACTGGTTTCTTTAGCTCTTACTTTCGTAACGTTATTTATCTGCGTGATTCCCGCTTATGCCCATGATCCTTTATTCCTTTCTTCGGAACAGTCAGATCCGAAATTAGGACCATATTTGCCGGATGGAACAATATCGTTTGCGATTTATGGGGAATTCCTAGCTGAAGGAGAAACCAGAGGTTTTCAGGTGAACTTCCAAGAAGGAGATTTTTTCCAACTTGACTTACTGATACCAGCTCTCGTTCCTGAAGAAAATTTGATGGATGACCAACTTCCATTCATTGAAGTAGTCGACCCGAATGGAACAAAAGAAACCCTTCTCCCCAGTATCAGAACTCGATTTGACGAACCATTCACAAATACCAGTTATTACACCCTCATCAGAAAACAGGGCAGCGCCATGGGCGGCATTTATGACGTTACGATTGTTGCCCGCCATGCGGCAAGGTTCACTGCCGCCATTGGCACTCGAGAACAGTTCGGGACTCCCGTTGAAAGGGCCGGTAATCAGCCATCAACGTTCAGCGAAACTGAACAACGGATAGAAGAATGGTATGGAGAAGCCGGGTCAGCGTTACCTGAAGGAACGCCACTTCAGGAAGAAGATGGAGAAACCCCCCAATCATATAATCGTGTAATTTGGTTCTTTGTGCTCATCGGACTCGCCGCAGGACCTGTGATATTGATCATCAGACGACTTCGCAGCTCAAACTCCAAAGAGGAAGAGTAGGAGGATGTCGGATTTTCCTATGCATTTAGCACCAAAGCCTACGCTACGCGGATGGTCTCATCGACTTGCTTTCCTTACCGCTATAGTGCTCTGCCCAATCCTGATCAGTAGTGCTCAAGGGGCAAGAACGTTGGCCGTCCTCTATTCCACCGCAATTATTTGCCTCTTTGGAGTGAGCTCTTTCTATCATGGCCATAGTTGGAGTCGCAGAGCGCATGATATTTGGCGACGATGCGATCACGCAATGATTTTCATTGCCATAGCGGCAACATATACCCCCATTTCTTGGCTGATGATACCGAAAACTGATGCGACGCTTGTGCTTCTCGTGGTTTGGATCGGTGCTCTCACCGGAGTACTTGTCATGATTTTTTGGCCATCTGCACCTAAGAGCGTGCTTATTCCTCTCTTTATTATTGTTGGCTGGTCAGCACTTCTCGTTATCGATGAACTGTGGAAAAATTTGGGGGGTTGGGGATTTACTTTCCTTCTCCTCGGCGGAGCGCTACATACATCGGGGGCTGTTATCTACGGGATGCAAAAACCGGATCCTTGGCCATCAAAATTCGGATTCCATGAGATATTCCATTTACTCGTCGTTTTCGCTATCACTTCCCACTATGTCATCATCGCATTTATTGCTCTTCCGAATGCGTAAAGGTTGAATTGATAAGACCGGCCACTTGTTCACAAATTGGAAATCACTAGAGCCCCTGTCTTAGCTTGTAGTAGATGTATCATATGGCATCAGGTCAAGAAGTTTCTATTTCCTATCATCCATAGCACTAGTAAGTGTTTTGAGCGCCACAACGGGGTGTTCGCGCCCTGAAGGGCCTTCACTCGTAGCGATAGATGGGCAGGAAGAAGCACAAATTCCCGCTAGCGAAACAGATACTGAACCATCGGCCCCTGCATTACCGACTCCTACACCTCAAAAGACCTTTGAGGAAGTTGTGGCAGCAATACAGAGTATTAACTCTGGATACGCCACCGTTAATCCAGAGATTCCCTACCTTCAACTCTTTCAAACTCCAAAAGAAAATGCTGCTCTTAGGGAGGGGCTGACAAATCCCGGCCCTTTTGAAGGCCTACGGACGGTGGAAACAACTGGACGTATCACTGAAGATTTCACTGAGATTATTGTTCCCGTAAAACCAAATGGGACGACTGCGTGGGTGTTATCCCGTGACGTTTCTCTTAGTGAATCCGATGTCCTTATTGTTATTGATTTATCTGAACGGAAAGCCATCTTGTATGAGGGTGAGAANATNCTCCGTGAAGCTCCGGTAGCGATTGGNGANAAGGAAACTCCCACNCCNGTTGTTAATNCCATTGTTGATGCGCTTTGGGTGCGNGCAGAGTCTGATATTTATCTGGCGCCNNTGTANGGTAATCGCTTGTTCGGTTTAAATCAGCACTCTGAGGCGCTTGATGAATTTGGTGGGCGTCGTCCCGCTCTGGCGATTCACGGTACCGATGAGGTTGAATACATCGGCACCGAAATTTCTAACGGGTGTATTCGAATGACACCTGCAGATATTGACTTCTTCGCCCAGTACGTTACGCTCGGCACCCGAGTCAGCATCCTCCCTTAACGCACTCTTCGTGTAAGGATTCGTTGTACTACCCGGTAAATAAGGGTTCTTCAGGGCATGACCCATCGTTGCGGGGGGAGAACGTCTGTGCCTTGGTCTGCCCTGTGTAGGTAGAGTCGTTTGTTGATTCGGTAGCGGTCCAACTGATGTACCACGAGTCACCATCTTCCACACGGAACACCTGCTGGAGTTGCTCTCCGGAACTTACCGTGACTTTCGCTTGGGCGGTCAGCACGTCATCGACTATAAGATCGACAGTCATCTCCGCATCATAAGAAGAGAACTCGTTATTGAGGAATACCCCAGCCGCCTCGGCTCCACAGAGCTCAGCTGAGGTGAGACTCACGTTGAAGTCCGCCGGACAGTTCACCCCTGCCTGGCTATAGATTTCCGACGTTACAGTGATGCTTTCACCACCCGTTGAAAGAGCGGAAGCAAGAACCTCTACTGTGAGCATCTTCCCTGGATCGGGAACAGGGATCGTTATTGGATAATTTATTATTGAACCTTGGGCAACATTTTGTGTGGACGATAAACCGTTGTTTTTATCTGAGCTTGTATCAGGTCCGTCAAAGATATTCACTACGTATTGTGCGTGGAAATCTGACGCAGTGTTATCCAAGAATAGGTAGATAACTGGAGGTGAAGTTTCACATTGGACGACAAGCTGGGCGAATGGGTCAAACGCTGTCGGTTCACCATCACAATCCGTGTATGTCTGTTCTGTGGTTGCCCCCCACCCAGAGTTTGCCGTCACTGTCTCGTTGTATGTTGATTCAACAACGAGCGAATATTCCATATTACGGTCAGCGTCTTGGTCCATAAAGATTGTGCTCGTGAAGCCTGCCGGGATAGTTTTCCAATCTCGAACCGTTGTTGCATTACCAGCGAAATCGGTTGCGACAAGTTTGTACCGGATTTCAACCTCTGAAGTGGAGTTATCGACTGAGAAGGAAACTTCAGCCGTGTTTAGGACACCGCATTCATAATCCAATGTCACAACAGGGGTGTAATCCTTACAGCTTCTCACCCATGTTTCTAGACCGTCCCCACGGATACCATAACCACCTCCATCGTTTTGCCCATAAGCGAAGATTTGAAGGAATACACCTTCAGGAACGGTGATCGTTCCGGTGTAGGAAGTCCCAGGTAGTACCACTGGGATAGAACCATCAGGTGCGATAGATCCAGAACCATCGATGACCGAACCAAATTGGTACATTTCGACTTGCACTGTGTTGGCGTCGGTTGCAGGGTCAGAGTTTGCTGTCGTCAACGTTGAAGCAGTGTTATCAATCGTGTAGGTGACAAGGACTTGATTATTAGAAGTACATGCAGTGGTTACGGTGAGATCTGGATCAAAGACAGGTTCTACACAGTCTTTCTCCATTGCGTCCATTTCTCTTGGTTCGAAACTTCCGCTGGTCGCTCCGGTAGCTTCCCATCGGATGTTCCAATTCGAGTCTTCGGGGATTCCAAGGTCGGTGTGGGTGAGTACTAGAGTGGCGCCGGCGTTAACGACTTTTGTGAGTTGGGCCTGATCTACCCCATCAATAATTGGGGTGATGAGGAAAGTCGCAGACTGGTTCGATGCACTGTTGTCTAGGGTAACTTTTTCGCCATTACCGCCACAGTCTGTTTGGGCTTGAACCTGAACGCATAGGACATTGACACCGTCGTTTGCTGACTGGTTCAGAATGGTCTGGGTATAACGTTCAGTGTTGACCGAACCGTTGAGAGATCCTGATGCTTCTATCACAAGGTAGAGAAGCGTGTCAGATGCAGGAATANTAATAGCGGTTGAGTAATTGGCTGTAGCTTCGGCGGCTACGACTTGCGTCGCCGATTCAGCCGATATGAGCGTTTCCACCCCTGCCGCATTCACGTTGTAGACCTTGACGTCATAGGACGCATCGATCTTCGAATCTGAATTATCCAGAGGAATGGTAACTTGTGTTGCACAGTTAATATCAACGGTTGCGGTTGGGTCGAAGGTGTAGTCGCCTACGATGCCAGCATCGGGGCCGTGCACTTCATCATTGCATGTGACGGTGAAAGGTGAGCTCGTTGAAACTGCGCCAACGGCGGCTACCGTATCGGAATCATTTGGCATCTCCCTCCAGTCTCCAGCGTTGATCTGGCCGGTGTAGCCGGAGGCGGTGAAGCCGGGGATCNCGGTCATATTTGTGTAATTAAACGTTGCTTCCCATTGCATCGTGTTTCCGCTGTTGTCTTTACAGGGAAGGTTAGCTAGCCACTTAACATTACCGCAACCACCGGCGGCGGCTACCAGATTTGCTTCGTAGGTATTGAGCTCTCCTATGTTATGCACGACATTCCCTGCTGAATCAAGATATGCGTTTTTATTTGTGAATGTAACCGTATATTCGGCCACATGGGTTTCAGCTCCGCACTCAACGGCGGGGCGTTGACCGTCATCATTGAAATCAACCCACATGTAGCCGTAGACGAGGCCGAATTCGGTAGGGGTTGTCAGCACAGTGGTTGGACAGGCCATNCCATCATTTGTGGNACTATTNGGAAGGTCACCAGCATTGTTGAATTCAACGAATTGTGCTTGATCATTAACGTTTACGGTTGATAGGTCTAGGGCGGCGATATATCCGTGAGTGTTACTGGAGAAGAACACGGTTTGGTTACCGGAAGTATCAGTGATGGTGTAGGCGGCGCCAAAGGCAGTTGATCCCAGACCCGACCCGTCGGCGAACTTTAGGTTAGAAAATTCATATTTTGTTCCGGTTGCGATGTCAGTAACGCTCAATTTGGCTCCAAGGCCGACGATATATTCTTTCTCACCAGCACCGAAATCAGCAATGATGTTGGTGATATCGCCTGCTGAGTTAGCCCATGTAGTGTTTTCAGCTGCCCCCCCAAGTCTGGTTGAAGCGGAATTCCTGTAAGTGAGGCTGCCATCGAATCGGTTCGCATAGCCCGCAGAAGCGGCTATATCTCCAGCTGTAATTTGATGCAGGTTGCCATGATAAGTATTGTTGGGTCCTTTCTCATGCCAGTAGAAATTTCCGTTAGAGTCGAATGTCCCGTTGCTACTTACCGCCTCAAGTCTGAATACGTATTCAACATTTTCAGCATCAAAGCGAACCAGATACCTCTGGGGAGGATCGATGGTGTTTCCGTTGACGTCTTTGTTCTGCACCATAATTGCATAGGCGACGCCAGTGGTTGGATGGATAGCTGTCCCGTTCATCCATTGCAACTCTTGGTTTCCTGTGACGGCGTCTTCTGGGGCGCTTTTTGGTAAATTATAGATAAATCGGTATGTTCCTAAGTTCGGTACTAGCACGACAGCATCGTATCCATCACTATCACTATCCAACTTAAACTGGATTAGACCACTGTTACTCGCGCAATCAAATGCTTGTATAGTGCTCGCTATTGGACAGGACGCGGTCACCGTCTTCGTCACGTCTGTCTGCCCTTCTCCTGAGACCGTCACGACTACCTCATCCCCATGGGTGACGTTGGCTTGAAAGCTATATGGCCATGGGTTTACGGCTACCGTCTGTACTTCCGTACCGTTGATCGTGTATGAGACGGTGGCGTCAATATTCGTATTATTCTTTTTGATAGTTATTGCAATGAAGTCGCTGTTGCCGTTACTGCCTGCGGCACAAGCCGCGTCAACGATTGTTGGGTCCCAAGCAACTGGTGGTGGAGGAGGAGGGAAAACTCCGCAGGTAGCTTCGTCGAGCGTCCCTCCATCTGGAACCAGCATCAGATCTTCTCCTGTGTCGGTCACGATGGAGACTTGCCAGACTTGGTCTTTAAGGATAGGAATGTCAAGCTTCAAGCCATCACCACCCTTCGGTACCGTCATAGCATTGGTCCCATCGAGTGCTGGAAGAGTACCAGTACCATTGTTGGTACTGTTTGTATATAAATTCTGAGCGACAGCAGTACCGTTTATCTTTGCTGTTATTTTCACAACCTTCGAAGTGGCTCCGGTGTTAAAGATGAAGATGGGGACGGTCGAACCTGCACCATTGCTTTCAGTCATCACACAGTCCGGTGGCCATGTACTCGCAACCAAATCGCCTATAACTGGAGGTGGTTCGTAGGGGCATCCGGCACCGTCGTTATTTGATGTTGGTGTCGTATCACCAATTTTTTGACTGTTGAAGCTACCGGCATTGGCCACTTCGATTTCTCCGTCCCCATTAGGGTCGGGAAGCTCAATCATGATCAACTCGCCCGCCTTGTTCGCTGAGAAATACAGGAACGTTTTCTCATCTTCGAACTTGTAATTGTACGATGCTCCAAACTCTTCAATTTTCAATTTGCCCTTATTATTTTTAATTTTGAACGCAGTTGGGATGGCAACGTCCTTGATCTCGGCAGTTTCTCCACTCGTGTTACCTAACCAAATCGTNCCCTTTTTTTCGCCGGTTTGTTCAAGGGCGACAAGGGTATATGTTTTATCACCGTCACCATCGTCATANGTGATGCCTTCTTTCACCCATGAATAGTCTTTTGGTGGACCACCGCTCCACCCGGCTTGCTCATCAATTTCTGGAATCGTCGCTCCATCAGGGCGTATAAGAGGAATTTTATAGGTGCTTCCACCGAGAAAATTATTTGAGATAAGCGCATACGGGACACCATTTTCCTCGATGTAGGTTCCCCCATTGATGTCTTGCACGCTACCCAGGTTTGCTATGGCGCGCATTTCGCCCAACCCGTCATTATTACTATCGGGGAGAAGTTGAACGTAATACGTGTCGCCCTTGCCACTCTTGGGCATGATTGCAATATAGGCGTTGCCGTACGGGTCCATAACCTGCCCATTGACTTGCTCTATTTTGTTGTCGTCATCTGTTGAGAAATGGCCTGCTTCTATCAACGGAGCACCGTTATCATCGGTTAACCCTCCATTATTCTTTGGGGACCATGTTCCTTCCACCGAGTAGATTCCCGTTGCTGGATCATATCCACCTAACTGCCACTGAATACCATCAGTGCCAGACACAGTTGTGTCGATGAGGTCGTTTTTAGATGTACCCCAGACGTGATGATATGGGATACCGCCACGTCCTTCGGATGATGAGCAGGGAAATCCTGTTCCCTGAGCATCCAGATCTTCAACCGCTGCAAAAGCAGGCCTGCTCCTATCCGGAACCAAGATTAACAAGGCCGCCAATAGGGCGATTATAAACGACATGAAGAATAGGCGTCTTAGGGAGATTCGGGAAGCAAGATTTTGCACTACAAACACAGGAAATACTCCCTATAAGCAGCTTTAGACTGTTACTAAAGTGCTAAATGAGGTTATTGAGGTTATAGGGGTAAATGTTAAACAATTTTCCTATGCCGTAGGGGGACCTAAAGGTACTTTATGCAAGGGAGAAACCCTTTGAATACATGAAGAAAAAGCATAAATATAGGAATACCGCTCTTAAAATTGTATGTTGTGAACTTTGGGTACACAATACAATCCAAAAGGAGTCGGAAGTTGAACTACAGAAAGCTCGTAAAGGCTGCGCTCATTGGGGCAATTATTGGTGGAATTCTCGGCATTATCGGCTCTCAAAGTTTTCTAAGCGCTCTTATCGGCGCAGTAATAGGCGGTATTATCGCCGCTCTCCTATATGGATTCATCTCCTTTTTTCAACTTGTGAAAAGAACGGAAGAATCATCCAAGAATCCGGAATAGAGCCTCGAATAACGTCAAGCCCCAAACAAAAACTGCGGGAGATCTCAGACTAAGCTTTACAGAGCGATAGAGGGAAATAAGTCGCAATCGAGAAGATCTCCGTCAGAGAGACCTGGATCAGACGTTGGAATAGCAATCTCGCCTGGTCCTCGGAAATATCGAACATCATCTCCGCACCACCTCGTCGCTAAAGCCCTGCGCGGAACGTCAGAACTTGAATTGCCATAAGAGCCATGAACAATCATGCCTTGAAATACCAGACAATCACCGGGCTCAACATCCCAAGAAAGAATTTCATATTGGCTTAACCCCTTTTCTATATCAGGTAGCTCTGGTAAACCAGTTCCCTCATAAGGGGTATCATCCCCAAAATGATGCGGGTTATGAGCGGGCCACTGGTGGCTTCCTTTAATGAATTGCAAAGATGAACTTTTCTCTATCGGGTCTAGAGGCAACCAGACAGAACATACTTGTTTCCCAGTTACCGCCCAGTAGGGCTGATCTTGATGCCATGGAGTATGTTCTTCAGTTTGTTGGTACTTAACGAACATCTGGTCATAGAAGAAATTGATACGCGTCGACTGCATAATTTCGCCGGCAATTTTTACCGCTGGTGATTCAAAGATAAATGATTTGAATGGTTCTAAGCGCTGCCACATATCGAGGTCAGTAAAAAATCTGCCAGCCTTTCCCTCCGGAGTGTATTCTTCAGAAAGAGGGCCGGGTTGGCTAAGGGCAAGTTCAAAAGCATCACGAAGGAAATGAATCCATTCCAGATCAAAGATCTTGGAGAGATAAACCACTCCATCGGTTTCGTATGATTTTCGCTGACTAGCTTGAAGCATGCTACTGGTCATTCCAAGTTTCAAGTCGTTCTTTGGCCCTGAGGATAAGTTGATCTAGCTCAGTATGTAAGTGGTATTTTGTGCCAGCTGCCGTTGGATCTTGATCGCATGCTTCCAGATATATGCCTTTGAGTTCAAGCATGCGGCCATATATCCGGCCTGCTATGGTGAAGTCCTTTTGAAGATTAAAGGTGAAATCGTATCTGTCAATGTTGGTTTGTACCTCGGCATTCCAATCCCGAGGGATTTTTACCTCCTTATCCATTTGATGACCCTAATAGCCCTCGAAGAATATTCAAGCTAGTTCTGGCATCCGACATAGGACCTGAACCATCTTCAGGAAGCTCACCTATTCCCTGATCTTGTTCTACCACCCATCATGGTTCCTTTGGGAGAAGAGGGATAATTCCCGAGAGGTCAAGGTCACCGTCTCCTAACGGGACGAACACTTTCTTCCTTATCGCAGCATCAAAAGCAATTTTATGCTGAACCATTTTCCTCCCGAGGTCAACATTGAGATCTTTGACATGGATGAGAGTAACTCGTTCTCCAGCCATGGCCAAGAAATCACTCGGATCAAGATCGCCGCTTGCTATATGGGCGGTATCAAGACACCACCCGCATGCACTTGATTCCATGATTCGCCGCATATCTTCTTTCGTTTCTACCAGCGAACCCACATGAGGGTGTAAAGCCTGCTCAAGTCCCATAGATCGGCACAGTTCTTCAATAGCATCTAAGCCTTCGCACAGCCTCTTCCAACCATCTTCATCCAACTGTTCGCCTGATTTTCGATTACCAGGTTTCGGGACGGTAATGAGAACTTCACCACCCATAGTTACGAGACGATGTCCGGCTTTTCGAACAGTTTCTAAAGCACTCTGGCGTGAACCCTCTTCATGAATAACGAATGAAACAGGACCAGAGGTTGCGCGTAAACCATGTTTTTCCAAAATAGCTCTAGCTTCTATCCCATCATGAGGTAAGAATCCTGGAACACCAGTTTCCGTCGCATTGAATCCAACCTGAACCATTTCTGAAAGAATCCGTTCCTGTGGAAGATCAATACCCCAACGGTTATTTCCCGCGAATCCCCAAGTGATCGGTGTTGCAGCAATACGCGGTTCCATGGGCGTATCTTACATCAACCACAGATTGTTATTTCTTCCGAAAAGATTCACGGTCCTTTCAAATCTACATATTTGATATTTCGGGCCTAAGATATTGGAAAGATAGGGTAGGGATATGGCGACAATCGAAAACATAAACATTGAAGCTGAACAGCTTCGGGAACGGTACCGTATTGAACGGGAAAAACGTCTCCTCTCTGACGGCCATAATCAGTATCTTGAACCAACTGGACGATTCGCCCATCTTCTCGAAGACCCGTACTCAAAACTTGAATCGCGTGAACCTTTTACAAATGAAGTAACCGTAGCGATCATCGGAGGAGGATTTGCTGGATTATCTGCGGGGGCTCGACTCAAACAAGCTGGCATTGAAGATGTCATGCTTATCGAAAGTGGGGGTGATGTTGGAGGTGTCTGGTATTGGAACCGATATCCGGGAGCAATGTGTGACACTGCCGCCATGGTCTATCTACCACTTTTAGAGGAGACAAATTATTTTCCATCGAAAAAGTATGTCCAAGGCTACGAAATCCATGCCCATGCCCAGCGAATCGCAACCACTTTTGGCTTATACGACAACGCTTTATTCTCAACTAAGGTCGAAGACCTTAGTTGGAATGAAGATCTCAATCGGTGGGTCATTAAAACAAATCGAGGTGATGCGATAAAGGCGCAATTCGTTGCGATGGGAACTGGACCTATGCATCATCCGAAACTCCCAGGTATTTCAGGTATTGAGGACTTCAAAGGGCACATGTTCCACACAGCGCGATGGGACTATGAGTACACCGGAGGTGACCGTACCGGAGAACCCCTTGATGGACTTTCCGATAAACGGGTGGGGATAATTGGTACCGGAGCGACAGCGGTCCAGTGTATTCCTCATCTTGCTGCGAGTGCAGGCGATCTTTTCGTTTTCCAGAGGACACCCTCATCAATTGATATCCGTAATAACCGGTCTCTGACCGATGAAGATTTCGCTGATCTTGACGAAGGTTGGCAGCGAGAATGGTTGATCAATTTCGCTACATTGCAAGCTGGCGGATTTGCCGATGCTGACCTTGTCAAAGATGGATGGACTGATATAGCGATACGAATCAGGGACCGTATCGTCCAAAGGATTCAAGATAATCCTGGGTCCGGCATAGAAGATGTTTGGTTAGATGCTTTTGCAGAATCGGACGATGAAAAAATGAATGAAATACGGGCCCGCGTTGACTCTGTTATCAGCGACCAGACAACAGCTGAAGCTCTTAAGCCTTGGTACCGGCAGCTCTGCAAGCGGCCATGTTTCCACGATGAGTACCTTCAATCATTTAATAACCCCAATACGCATCTGGTTGATACGGATGGTCAAGGAGTCCAAAAAATCGATGAAACTGGAGTATGGGTAGGCGGCGACCACTATGAATTGGACTGCATCATTCTCGCTTCTGGCTTTGAGGTCCATATTGTCCATAGCGCACATTACGAAACAAAAGGCAGAAATGGGAAAACCTTAGAGGAACACTGGGAAGGTGGAATGAAAAGTCTCCACGGAATCAACATACATGGATTTCCAAATCTCTTTATCCTCGGCCTCGCCCAAGGTGGCAGTCTTGTTGCGAATGTAACCCATAATTTCACCGAATCTGCTTCAGCAATCTCGGCAATGGTTGGTAAATGTATTCAGAACGGATCGGAAACGATTGAACCTACCGCTGAAGCGGAAATGAAGTGGGTCAACCGGCTTGAAGTACAGGACCGTGGGTTCCTCGCAAATTGTACACCCGGATATTACAACAATGAAGGGTCTCCAGCATCGGACCGTGATCTTTTTAGTACTGCACGTTATCCAGAGGGGCCAGTAGCGTTTTTTGAATACTTACATGACTGGGTGGCCAGTGGACAGTTCGAAGGACTTGAATTCTCTCCACCACCTGCTAGTTAATTAATAAAAATATATAACTGTAGGGGGATCTACCCTCTATCTAACAGAAGTCCTTTTTAATCTGGACTAGAAATGAGGGTTCTTGTCAGACATTGTGAAGGGTCCCAAGAATTCTGATAAAGATCTATATCGAAATGGGCTTATCGCGTGTGCTCTTGGGTACATGTTGACAGCGATATCTCCCGTCATAGTAGCTGATTCAAATCTCCACGGACTTGCAATGGCTTTTTGGAGATGTTGGATCTTTTTCGCAGTACTAGCTTTGATCATTCTGATACGTAAAGATAAAAATCTTACATTTAAACGATTTTTATCTGCAGCTCCAGCAGGAATTTGCTTTGGGAGCAGCATGGGACTCTTTTTCTGGGCAGCAAAAATTACCAGCATTCTAAATGCAACACTCATCACTATTCTTCTTCCTATCCCTCTTACCATTGCATCCTTCTTTATTTTTCGAGAAAGAATTAACTTACGGCATATCATCGTTTCCATAATTGCTGTCTGCGGAGCAATGCTGATAGTAGCTTCAGGAAGTAGCAGCGGGACAGGGGATATCAAAGGAGATCTTCTCGCAGCGGTCGGTGTCCTTATCTCAGCAGGATATTTTGTTTTCGGAAAACGAACACTCCTTACCGTCCCGCTATTTGAATTCGTGGCCGGAGTTTTTGCATGGGGAGGGCTTGTTCTAATCCCCATGGTAATTGCAACACAGGCGAGCATTATCGCTCAATCTAATGCCGATGTGGGAAGAATTTTTATGGTTGCACTTATCCCAGGGGTTGGCCATTTCCTCCTAAATTATTCACAAGGAAAAGCTCCTTTGAATCTAATCGCCGTTTTTCAACTCATCGTCCCCGTAGTTTCTACGCTCCTTGCTTATTGGATATTGTCCCAAACGGTTTCCGTTTTTCAAGGAGTAGGTATGGCAATAGTTCTGATTATGCTGGGAATAAATTCCTACTTCAAACCTAGCGACGAAGAGACATCACAGGTGGAATAAATTATTCAAGTGGTCGATCGGGGTGATCTGGTGGGAGAAGCTGAAAAGCCTCGGCGTGTGATCGGGTATCAGGGATAGTAACTACATAGGTGACAGGACCATCCGATTCTCCTTCAATGTGAAGCGCACCCTGAGGAATAATGAGTTTATCTCCGGGTTCGATAGTAAGTCTCTCACCGGTTTCTCCGCACCCAATCCATGTGTAGCCTTCCATGCAGTACCCGTGGACTTCAATATTGTGCCAATGGTATCCCGGTGGAGGCGTAGGGTCCGAAACATATGTAGAAGGCCAGAACCCTGTTTGAATCACATCCTGCAAAACATCCTCGAGACTTCTATGAAACTTTTTCTCTATACGGATCTGTGGTGCCATGATTCGAGTATGCCAGTTAACTAGGAGGACCGTCTATAGCGGATGCAAACTCGTACCTCCAGACCGGATAATCTGAACTGGAAGCTATCCATATTCCGCCATTGTCATCGGAGATGAGTATTTGACCTATCGCTTCAGCGATCTCTTCCGGTGGACTCATTGGTCTTCTAGCTAGTCTGCGCTCATCAGGCTGTATAGGGGTATCGACGCTCCCAGGACATAGAGCATTAATACGTACTCCTCGATCAGCCAATGCAGGTGCAACACTTCTAACGAAGCTAATGACAGCTGACTTAGATAAGGCGTATATCGGATCGGGAGGTTGTGTTCGGATTCCTGCAACTGATGCTGTCACTAAAATACTTCCTGATCTCTGATTTTCCATAACGGGGAGTGCTGCCATAGTCCCGTAGACAACTCCATCGATATTTACAGCAATCACGTTTTTGTAGTTATGGAGAATCCAAGGAATTGGGTCATCTTTCACACTAGATCCGCGTGGGCGGCTTCCAATTCCAGCATTTAAACAAAGAAAATCAAGCGAGCCGAACCGCTCCACGGTATCTGCTACTATCTTCTCCCACGCCGCAAGGTCGCCAACATCGAAATTGATGAAATCGCAACCTACAGAATCAGCAATAGTCCGTCCAGCTTGCTCATCGATGTCCACAATGATGACCTTTGAACCTAATTCGTTAAGACGCTCAGCTACAGATGCTCCTATACCGGAACCACCTCCTGTGATAATTGCGACTGTTTCAGAACAACTTGATTCTCCAAGATCAGGCAGGTCGAACATTTCCTTATCGTATGCCAGATTTCCTTTTTTATGTAATAGTTAGGAGATGGACCTGCAACTCGATGGTATGAAGGCTCTAATTTCCGCAGGCCATAAGGGACTTGGTTACTTTATTGCTAAACGCCTCCTAGAGGAAGGCGCGATGGTCGCAATATGTTGCAGGGAAGAAGAAGACTTAAATACAGCACTTGACGAATACAACAGAATGGGGCATGCGGTTGGAAGTATCTGTGATTTTTCAGACCCTGATGCTGTCAAACAATGGACAGAAGATTCAGGATCTCAACTTGGAGGAATCGATATCTGTATAGGTAACGCAAGTGCGAGTGGACAGAATTTAAAGTACGGAGAGGGATTAGAACCATGGATGAAAAGCATAAATATCGACATTCTTGGAAACGCAATATTCTATGAAACAGCAAAACCCTTCCTTCTTGATTCAAATGCAGCTTCTATTGTGCAGATAGCTACCATTACGGCGATAGAACATCATGATGTTCCTATCACTCCTAGCTATGGAGCTACGAAAGCTGCAGCTATTCGAATGATTTCGAACCTTGCCCAAACTTGGGGAGTTAATGGCATTCGAGCAAATTCTGTTTCACCCGGACCTATTTTTGTTGAAGGCCACCGCTGGGATGATATTCGATCCCGAATGCCAGAAATCTATGAAAGAGACGTAGCTATGCATCCCCAAAAGCGAATGGGAACCGCCGATGAACTCGCCGATGTCGTCGCTTTTATAGCTTCTCCTCGATCAAGTTGGATCAACGGTGCAAATATTGTCGTGGATGGCGGGTATACCAAAGGCGTTAATTTCTAAGCTAAGGGGAATAGAGATCCTGATCTTTATGGCATATCTTCGAGAGAATCAATCATGCTCATCATTTGCTCTCGAACCTTCTCAAGGGCTTGTCTTGGCCTAATCATGACTTTAAATTCCACAATCAATCCGCTGTCATCACAAGTAATGATGTCTACACCATTTACAAGCAATCCATCGATTGAAGTCTCGAATTCAAGCACAGCGTGATATCCATCGAGGACCCGTTTCGTATATCGGAAAGAAGTCAAAGCGCTATCCTCGTTTCCAGCTTTTTTATCTTCATGAGCTTCATCTCCAGGGAAAACAAGGGAAGCGGCAGAAAGATACATTTTGGTTAATTCGCGCCCTCTTTGCGGGTGGAAGAGGACCGGAGACCAGAAAATACAGTTCGGATGGAGAATTTCGTCAATTTCTAATTCTCCCCTCAAGACCAGATGCCATCGTTCGTACACACCTTTGATCAATCCAGTTGTAGAGTCTGATTTGGTTTCCATATTGTCTAGCGCTTTCTAACTATTAACCCTATAGCAATATTTTCTTCCAAGGTGAAGTGACCTACTATTAGAAAATACTTTGAGGGTAAGTACCCTATATAGAAAAATCGTGGAGCAAATATGGAAATTGGAATAAAAGTAGCCCCGCATCACGTTGAGTGGGACACACTCCTTGCTGTATCAGAAATAGCTGATCAAGCAGAAGTGTTTCATCAGTTCTGGAATTTTGACCACTTTTATCCAATTAAAGGCGACACGGATGGTCCCTGTCTTGAAGCCTGGATAACTCTGACAGCTATCGCTCAGGCTACAAAACGCATCAGAATCGGGTGCATGGTTAATGGTGTTCACTACAGGCATCCTGCTGTACTGGCGAATATGGCATCTGCTTTAGATATTGTCAGTCAGGGACGTTTTGAACTGGGGCTAGGAGCAGGATGGAACGAATTAGAATCAGGAGCTTATGGTATTGAACTGGGCTCACTAAAGGAACGGTTTGATCGCTTTGACGAAGCACTTGAGGTTATCACCTCTCTTCTCGCTGAGGAATATACATCTTTTTCAGGGGAGTACTTCACTTTAATAGACGCAAGAAATGAGCCGAAAGGCCCCCAACAACCCCTTCCTATATGTATTGGGGGGACAGGAGAAAAAAGAACTTTACGGAGTGTTGCCCACTATGCGTCACATTGGAATCTTCCAATGTGTGAGGATCAGCTATTTGAACAGAAATATGAAGTTTTGAAGAAGCATTGCGAGAAAGCTGGAACCAACATTGATGATATTAAAATTTCTACACATGTATTCGTAGAAGAAGAAACTACAGCGTCTTCGGTTATTTCAGAGATACAACATCAAAGACAATTGGGTATTCACCAGTCAATCCTCTATTTCCAACCTCCTATTCACATGAAGCAGATTGAGCTACTAGCTGATTCACTCATGCTTGAATTCTGTTAAGACAGTTACGACATATCTAGTCTTTTCATTTAGTGAAGTATCTAATCTCAGATTAGGATTGAATATTACAGCTTTGAAAAATCACAGCAATAGTTGTTTAAGACTGGGGATCTTATGGACAACATAGAAAAGCGTTTGCAATGGATTGAAGACCGTTGGAAAATAAATGACCTACTGGTTCACTATTCAACAACATGCGATGATCATGATATTGAAGGGCTAGCCAACTTATACGCCGAAGATGGGGTGTTTGACACTATAAACGGGAAACAGACAGGACGGGCTGCAATTGCCGCTCATTATGAAAAGCGGCTCGCAGACTTTGGGGTGAGTTATCACATTCCATACAGCCATGCTGTTGAGCGTATTTCAGATAATGAAGCAAAGGGCATTGTTCTAGGGGCCGTTGAACTTGCCCTTAATGGAGAAGCATTTTGGGCTGCTCTTCGCTACACCGATCAGTATGTGAAAGAAAAGAATGGTGAATGGAAATTCTTTGAAAGGAAAGTGCAACAATTATATGCCATGCCATTGGCGGATTTACCAAGTGAAATTGCTGGATCTTTACGTCAGCGTTGGCCAGGTACTGAACCAAAACTAGCTGATTTGCCAGAAAGCACATCTAGTTGGCAGGAACACCAGAATCGATTGAAACGATTATAAAGATGCTGACCTCTCTCTGTTTATCGTTAGGTAGTGATTAAAATTTCTGATCTACAAATACTTCAACCATTAANNGCTGGTCGACTCCAATTAAAGAATCGAGTGGTTTTTCCTGCTCATCAAACATTGCTTTCTGAAGACGGCGTTGTCGGTCCAAGAATGCGAGCATATTATGCTGAGCGNGCAAAAGGTGGAGTGGCTGCGGTCATTGTTGAAGGTGGAGCGGTTCATGACACCACAGTGAAATTCCCAAACTATTTATGGGGCCACAAAGAAGAGATCATTCCCTCATATGTGGCTCTTCAGAAAGAGCTATCCCAGTACGGGTGTAAAACCATTATTCAGCTTGTTCATAGTGGCAGTCGGATGTCCTCTCATGATTCTCGATTACCACTTTGGGCCCCGTCAGATGTTCGATCAGCGATCTCACCTGAAATCCCTCATGCCATGACTGCCGAAGAAATCAGTCAAGTATTGGATGGTTATGAAAAATCATTCAAAAATGCTGTAGAAGGTGGTGTAGACGGCATAGAAATTCATGCAGCGCATGAGTATCTCCTTGGTCAATTTCTCTCACCGCTGAATAATCTGCGGACTGACGAATACGGTGGTTCGATGGATAATCGGCTACGTCTACTCAATGAAGTCGTTATGTTAGCCAGAAAAACAGTGGGTGATGAGATGGTCGTCGGAATCCGCATAAACGGAAGCGACCTTGTTGATGCCAGTCTAAACAATGATGACTATGTAGAGGTTGCCCGAAATATTGAAGCTCTCGCATCAGTAGATTACCTTTCAATTAGCGCTGGGACATCTCGCGATAATCATATGATCGTTCCCCCCATGGATACACCAGAGGGGCTGTACGTTGATTATGCCGCAAATATCAGCGCCGCTGTGTCCCTTCCAGTGATGGCTGTCGGTAGGCTCAAAAACCCTGAACTAGCTGAAGAAGTCATCGCTAGCGGTAAAGCAGCTGTTGTTGCTCAAGCAAGAGCTCTAATCGCCGATCCATTCTGGGTCCAAAAACTCGACGACCAAACGCCGCAGCAAATCCGCCCATGCATTGGTTGCAACCAGGGATGTTTCGGTTACCTCTATACGAATCGTCCTATCACCTGCGCAGTAAATCCTGCGGTTGGCCATGAGCGAACCATCGGGTATGGAACAGAGACATCATCGACTGGGCGAGTACTTGTTGTCGGAGGAGGGCCTGCAGGAATGGAAGCGGCGATTGCTGCAAGAGAACGCGGATTAGAAGTAACGTTAGCTGAAGCCTCTTCCACACTCGGGGGTCAAATCCCTCTTGCTTCAAGTATTGAATCACGCGCCGAACTCGGCACAATTATTGATTTCCAAATAAGTGAACTTCAACGGCTCGATATAGATATCAGATTAGAAACAACTATCGATATACCTGCAATAAGAAACTTGGAACCGGATGTGGTTATTATCGCAACGGGCTCACAACCTAGAATCTCACCATTGTCTAGTGATGATTCTATTCCTGTTATCGCTCCGATAGAAGCTATGAACTCACCAGAAACATATGCCAAAAAAAATGTGGTCGTCGTTGATCAAGTGGCTCATTTCCCTGCATATGCTCCAGCGGAAGCATTGAAAGACGCAGGAGCAGAAGTGACTATAATCACTTCAAAGCTTTTCGTCGGGAGTCTNCTTGATCAGGCAACAATGGTAAGAACACTTCGAAGATTAGCGAGCAAAGAAATACAAATGAATCCGAATACAGCTGTCGTTCATATCGCTGATGGGGTTCTCCATGTCCAAGATACTCTTTCCGGAAAGATGGACACAGAAACCCCTGATGTGATAATCGCGGCTGTAGGTAACAGGACAAATGATGGTCTAGCGCAACAGTTATCGGAGAATTATCACAATCTAAATATTCATATCATTGGTGATGCGGCTGCTCCCAGAACAATTTTAGAAGCTATTCGTGAAGGCCGACTAGCTGGCAGATCAATCTAAAAACGTTCGGCTTTGTTGAAGTTAAAAATGTTTTAGAGCCAGCCCCGTGGGGCTGGCTCCTGGTTTAATCAACTCTTTACGATGTAGTTGTCGAGTTCTTTATCGCTGCTTCCGAAGGTTAAGTACAGCTCCGGTGACTGCGGCGACTCCGACAAGTCCAAGGACAATGATCAGGCCAAGTACTGCACCTGACATTCCTGACTTCGAGTGATTCCCGAGGTCTTCGCCAGCGGCGAGTTCTTCGTCAGATGTTTCATTCTCTTCAGATATCTCATCACTGTGAGTGTTTTCAGCTGTTTCACCATTTCCTTGTGATTGGGCAAGTATTGCTTCGGCTTTAGCTTTTTCAACTTCAACCTGGGCGAGTGCTAGCTCTTTTTCAGCTTCTGCTTGGGCGAGTGCTGCTTGTGCTGCTTCTGTCTCAGCGTTTGCCTGATCGATTGCTGCTTGTGCTGCTGCTTCAGCTGCTGCTGCTGCTTGTGCTGCTGCTTCGGCTGCGTCTTCAGCTGCTGCTGCGGCTGCTGCATCGGCTGCTTCTTGTGCTTCGAGAAGAGCTTGCTCGGCTGCTTCGGCTGCTTCTTGTGCTTCGAGAAGAGCTTGTGCTGCTTCTTCAGCTGCTACTTGAGCTGCATGCTCAGCTGCTGCTTCAGCAAGTTCCGCTTCAGCACCTTCTTCGCAAATGGTTACTTCTTCTTCATGAATAAGAGTTCCATAACCTACAATATCTACTGGGCCAGGTCCTGTCTCATAAACTTTTACCAATACGACATTCTCATCAGTAAAGTAAGGTCCACCTGACGAATCTCCTGAGGCAATCGCCATTACTCCACTTTCAAAGTCAGGAGTTTCAGAGAATTCAAATTCTGGATCTTCGGTAACTTCAACAGTAGAACTATTGAAAATGTGAACTCGGAACCAATCAAGGTTTAAGTAGTTATTTGTAATACCAATTCCCATCCACTGAGCTGGGCAGTTAGATACTGAAATATCGATAGTTGGATCGAAATTAAGAACAGGAATCTCAATTTCTGTTAACTCATCTATTTCGAATGTCAGATCGCTTGGATCTACTGGGCTAGCTGCTGCTGTTGCTGTGAACATAGTAGCCATACCCATTCCTACGAGAGCAACTGACGCTATTACCCTTCGGATGTTGTTTTTTGTTCTGTTTGTATTCATTTTTGCCTCCTAGGCTGTTTGTTTGTGCTAGGTAGACAAGTAAAAAGAGTGTTTCTAACACCCCAGAACAAATTTTTCCGAATAATAAAAAAATTCCCTGTTTGAACAGGGATAATAGAGTTAAAATTTTTCTAAATTTATATAAAATTCGTGGATTTGAGATTCCGAGAAGCTAATTTGTCAACATCGGAATGTCGAATATTAGCAAGTTTAATCAAAGATAGGGTCTTGATAACCCACCATCCGGGATCGACTTGAAACCACCGTCGTGAGAACCGGGCACTCGTTGGCGCTGCATGATGATGATTATGAAACCCTTCTCCAGCAGTCAAAAGTGCTAACCATGTCACGTTTGTCCCAGAGTTAGTTTTATAGCTTTTCCTACCGAAATGATGGGCGACTGAATTCACTGAACCACTTAAACCCAGATAGAGCACTGCGTGAAAAGCAAATGCGACACCAGCAGTAATTATGCCAAATGAGAATACTAATCCTGTGAAGAGTAGCCCCAATCCTAGAATCGCATGGTCGAAGAATAGACGATCGGTTCTCCGTTGGGGTAGATCACGGGCGTAGTTTGCAATTGTCTTTTCATCGCTTGCTGCTTTCCGGTATAGAAAAACATTCATCAGTTGTACCTTTTTCCATCCATGGACCAAGGGTGAGTGCGGGTCTTCAGCGGTATCGGTGTGAGCGTGGTGTTTTCTATGTACTGCAACCCATTGCCGGGGTCGTATGCCTGACGTTATCCACGTCAATAGTCGGAAAATCTCGTTGATAAAAGGATGAAAAGTAACTGCTTTATGTGTTAGTTCTCTATGGAGGTAGAGCGTAGTAGTAAAAATGGCAACCTGAGTTATGCCGAAACCCACGATGATACCTAAGAGCACAGCGTTCATATTATTGAAAGTATTCTACAAAATGCACTAGATCGTAAATGGTTACCCTAAATTTTTTTAAAAATTTTACTTTTTCTTATAACCGATCAAATACGTCTCGTATATATGCTTTCATTCTTTATTACACTTAAAGTCATAATTGAACGTATACCTAGCTGAAGTGGTGATTTGATGTCTGAGCAAGGCTTAGTACTTTATGACGGCGGCTGTGGATTATGCAATCGCATTGTAGGATTTGTCCAACCTCGCTTGCGATCAAGAGATTCATTGAATTTCCTGCCTCTCGAAAGTCATGAGGGTACGGCCTTGGTAAAAGATTTAGCTCCAGAATTTCAACAGATAGATAGCTTAATATTTATTGAAGAACATAAGGTTTATGCATATTCATCGGCAGTGCTTCGGTGTCTTGTTCGAATGAAGTGGCAATATGCAGTTTGGTCCCCACTCCTTTGGGTGATTCCACTCCCAATTCGGAATTGGATCTATCAACGTATAGCAAAATCACGTCATAGATTTTTTGTGGGAACGTCGAGCTGCACGTTAGAAAATACCGAGAAAATACAAATATAAGCGACTTAGGGGTGTAAGGATTAGGGCATGAACTCGTCTTATCTCTTGAACAACAGAGAGCGAGTGAACTAAGAAGAACATTAGGCCTCGTTCCAAGAGACGAGGCCGCATGAGGTGCACAAGTGAAAAAAAGCGACAGCGAACTTGTTCTAGCCGCGCGCGAAGGGGACCAGGCGGCTATCGGTCACATCTACGACCGGTACGCGGACAGACTCTTCGGCTTCGCTTTTTCTATACTTCGCGATCGGGAAGAAGCAGCGGACGCTGTCCACGACGTTATTCTTCGTTCATCCCAACGTTTAGACCAACTTCGGGATCCTTCTCGTTTAAGGCCTTGGCTCTTTGCGATAGCCCGAAACGAAGTGATGACCAGAACCAGACAGCGTGCCAAACGCGACGATCGAGAGGTTCCGGACATGGCAGCTGACCTCCCCGATCATGACCAAGGACTTGTTAGAGATGAACTTCAAACTCTTGTTTGGGAAGCAGCCGATGCGCTTCAGCCCCGAGACCGAGAGCTTCTAGAATTATCGATGCAGGGCCTAGAAGGCGAAGAACTTGCAGAAGCTCTCGGCGTTAAAACCTCCCATGTCCACGTTTTGACTTCCCGTATGCGCGACAGGATGGAAAAAGCGGTCGGTTCTCTACTTGTCGCTCGACTAGGGAGAGACGACTGTGAAAAACTCGAACAACTACTTTCAGATTGGGATGGAAAATTCACCATAGAAGTCCGTTCAAAGGTCACAAGGCACATCGAGAGTTGTGATACATGCACGAAACGTCGAGCTATTGCTTGCGCTCCAGGTTCAATCGCCGCAGCGCTACCAGCAATTATCATTCCTGTGTCTCTCAGGAGTCGAACACTTGGATCTGTCGAATCGGCGTACCAAGGGAACCCACCAGATTACACCAACCCATCTTCAACAAACTGGACATGGGATTCAAATACAGGTTTCCCAATCAAAGCTTCAATTTCGGGAAGTTTTTCTACTCTTGCGACAATTGTTGCTGGTGGAATAATTGCTATTTCCGCTACTGTCATCGCTATCGTCATAGCAGTTAGTTCACAAGGAAGTGCAAATAACTCTCAAGAAACATCTGGGTTTGAGAACGCGTCAACAATAGTGGAGCAGCCGGTTACAGAAACTGATGATTCTTCTCAAGCAATGCTAAATGATCAGCTCATTATTATTCCCACTGATCTTATTCTTGTCTGTAACGAAGGTGAATATTGCGCTATCGCTGCATCTCTTTCTGAAGAGCCCACGGGAGAAGTAACTCTAATTGGAAGAATGGAAAACTGTTCGGGCTTTGATATTCCCTCTGAACACTTGATCGCTAAATGGGGTTCAAATAATTGGGATGAAAGCAAAGGACGGCTTTACTTAGCTTCCGCTGATGGAGAAGCTGCAGGTGACCGTGTATGCAAGATCATATATGAATGGGACTCTTCCATTAATAACTCCTCAGAAAAAGCATTTTCGATTGATTTCGTTATCAAGGATGTTGATCAGCCAGATCAGATGCCACCAGAGTCACAACCTGATCCTGATCCGACACCTGACCCTGATCCGACACCTGAGCAGCCTGATCCGACACCTGAGCAGCCTGATCCGACACCTATCCCAGAAGAGCAACCTAATTTTGTAGTTGGGATAACTCAACTAGCCTTTGGATCCCAATACAACGCTCGGGAGATCACCTTGACCAATTCGGGTGAGACTAGTGTCGAATGGACTATGGCAAGTAATTCGAACCGATATGATCCGACAATTAATGAAGGGACATTATCTCCAAATTCTTCCACAAGCATCAAAATTGTTTTTACTCGATCAAATCTCTCTGAAGGGGACTACAACGGGGTGCTTTCAGTATCTGGAGATGGAGAAGTATATTCGGTTGACCTCACCGGATCAGTTGAAATTGCTCCCGTTATTGATTTCTTCTACGCGAATCCTTCAGTAATCGTTGCTGTAGGAAATGGGTGCTCCACAAACCAAGTTTCTGTATCAGCGGCGATCACTGATGATGTTGAACTCGCAAAGGTTGAAGTTGTGTGGTCAAAAGACGGAGTAAATACAGAGATCACCCCATTAGAACTACTTCAGGGCACATGGGTAGGTTCCTTGAATGACCTAGAAAGTGGTGTGGTCCCCATTGCGAACTTCATGCTACGTGCCGTTGATATTCGTGGAAATGAGAGCACTGCAACCACGGAGATTACGGTAAGGGGTTGTCCAAATAACAATGCAGGGAATTAATCCCTCAAGGAGAAACCCTGAGTATTATTCGTCGGAATTAGCGAAATTCCCTCCGCGGGGTTTCGCACCACCTCCAACCCGAAGTAACTCTCCAGTCACCCAACTCGCTGCATCGGAAGCGAGATAAAGACAAGCAGCACCAATATCTTGAGGAGTACCGACACGTCCCATAGGGATATCCCACGCATCCAGAATTTCATCTTCCTTTAACCCTGTCGCTTGCAACATAATTTCCGTTGGAATAGCTCCAGGCATGACAGCGTTAACACGGATATCTGGAGCAAGTTCTGCGGCCAAAGTCCAAGTTAGGGAATTAGTACCTGCTTTCGAAGCGCCATAATGCCCTGATTTCGGCACAGCCTTTGTTCCAGCACCTGATGAAATGTTAATAATAGAACCTTTGTCGATATATTTCGCTGCGATAGTGCATCCTACGAAAACAGCTGTCAGATTCAACGCAATCGTGTGATCCCATTCTTCCCTGTCTAAATCTACAAGAGGACTATGAACCGCTGAACCTCCAGCATTATTTACCCAGATCGTAAGCTTTCCAAATTCTTTCACTGCGGCTTGAGCTAATGCCTCAACTGCTTCAGTATCCGTCACATCAGCAGTAACAGCGAGCGCTTTTCCTCCCGCATCACGAATCTCAGATGCGACTCTTTCAACTTCATGAGTTCTTCTCGCAGCAACCACGACAGCCGAACCCGCATCAGAGAAAGACTTCGCTATTCCTTCACCTATACCGCGGCCACCACCGGTAACAACGGCGACATGGCCTGTAAGATCGAAAAGGTCCGGTACTATTCTGGTCATTCTTTTAGCCTCTCATACTCCCGCTATATCGCCCCGGAGGAACACGCTTTCCACTGTATTTCCACATTTTCGCGCTATCGAAATCAAACCGGTATTCCGGTGTTAGTTCAAGAACAACCCGATTCGGGGTATTGATATGCTCAAAGACTTCTCGTGCTCCCTCTTCACTCTCCGGCCGGCATGCTTTCGCTATTTCTGGTAAAACCCAATCCAGAACATCCTGATCTTTATGGATGGTGCATGGACCCCGAAAAGAAGCTGTTTTCCCAGTTCCCAAGTCAGTGCCCTTCGAAGTTAGGCAGAAAGAAGCGTATCCGGTTCTTCGTATTGCAGTAACGCGGGCTCTTTTTTCTGCACATGTGAACCAGAAACTTCCATCCCGCCACAAATAGTAGGTAATAACTCCAAAAGGCTGACCTGCTTTATTTACCCACATGAAGGTTCCTTCAACCTGCTTACTAAAGAGATCTTCGAGTTCCTCATCAGTCAGTGAGCATCCATCAAGATTTTCTGAATCAGTCATCGTCCCTATTCCTAACAAGCATAAAGGCGCTCGCCGTTACATTTCTACGGCATCAGTAACAGTAAAGCGATAAATACTTTTCGCTGTTGGATTCCATTGAGCTAATGCTTCACGAAACGTAGGCATGTGTGGCGCTTGAAAATGAGCCTGAAGATGTTCTTCGGATTCCCACTGTTCAAAAACCCGCAACGTATGGTCATCCAGCGGATCGGCGCTAAATACATAATCTACACAACCCTCTTCTGCATGAGTTGCTGTCATCATGGTACGACAAGCTTCAAGCACACCTTCGTCGACGGNAATCTCCAAAGTTAATGTTCCTGCGATAACAATCATTTTTACCTTCCTTCTTTCTTATTACTTTTCAGAAATCTCTACAGTTCTTCATTCAGTCTCGGAGCCACATAAGGATTTCTCTGCATTAATGCGCAATGCATCACTCCAGCTTTCATTACTCCAACTATACGATTGTGGTCCTGAAGAATACGAATCTCTTCGATCGGATTACCTTCAACAATGACCAAATCCGCAAATTTTCCCTCTTCAAGCGTACCTACCATCCCAGAAGTATCGGCTGCCGCACCTCCATCTCTAGTTGCGCACAACAGAGCTTCCGTCGTAGACATACCAAATAAATCCACAAAATATTCCAGATCTTTACTGTTGGTCCCATGGGGAGTGATATTCAAACCATAATCGCCACCAATAAGAACTCGGACCTTGCTTTCGCGCAGACGTTTCACCGCGCTGATTGTCTCATCAATTTCTCGCTGGTAACCTCTTTGTTCCATAGCATCTCTGGGTAGCCCCAGCTCATTACCACGATCTAGAAGGGCAACTTCCCAAGCAATTCCTGGGCCGACAAAAATCTGATCCCGTTTTGCTTCAAGCATGGCGATGGCCTCGTCATCGAGATAGTTTGCGTGCCCAATAATATCTACCCCATGCCGAACTGCTTGTTTAACAGCAGCTGCGGAACGAGAATGACATACAACCCGCAACCCACGAATATGTGCTTCTTCCACAGCTGCGGCTACTTCCTCGTCGCTGTACGTTAGGACTCCTGGAGGGGCGAACTCAGATAAGGCTTCGCCATCAAGAAAGATTTTTACAATATCACAACGGCGTTTTGCTAACGAACGAACAGCTTTTCGAATAGCCCAAGGGCCATCAGCGATGATCTTCTTACTATTATCGCCACCAAATGTCCCATCTGCGTTACTACCAGTGGATCCAAGGTCCCTATCGGACGCAGCTAGACGCGGCCCCGGTATTCGACCACTGTTAATTGCGTCACGTAAGGGAACATCAAGACCTTGTGCGGATCCGAAACTGATTGCTGAGGTAAATCCTGAACCCAAAAGGACACGAGCATTATCAACTGCATCAAGCATCGCTGTAGCTAAAGGTTGGCTATTGAGCTGCTGAGGGTGGGCGTTATTGTATGAAAGGTGAACATGGGATTCAGTCATTCCAGGCATGACAAATTTTCCCGCAGCGTCGAAGCGGTCTATATCTTCCAAGCTTGAAGGTACTTTGGTTTTAGGTCCGGCAAAACGAATAAAGCCATCAGAAACGTAAACAACTCCATCATCAATAACGTCACCATCCACTCCTGTGAAAAGCGTGGCATTTTCAATAATTAAAGAACTCATTTCACCCTTTCTTGAGAGTCACTTTGTAAACGTAAAAGCTGCTCTGCGTTAGTTCCTAAACTACGGTCGAATTCATTTGTTTCATTTGGAGTGTCCCATCCACCAAAGTTTGTCCCAAAGACCATCCTATCTTTTCCAACTACCGAGACTACGAGATCATGTGAAGCTCCAGGTTCAAGATGAGAGTCGTACCACAAAGACCGCAATGCCGAAACGAAATCAGATTCTTCGCCTTGAAAGGAAGCCATGGAATCGAAGCGTTTAGCGAGAAAAGCTATTGCCCCTCCACCATGTGAAACACAAATGTCGATACTAGGGTGTCGATCCAAAACTCCCCCCAGGATTAGAGCTGCTACAGCCAGAGTTTCCTCGTATGCGTACCCAACTACAAGCTCAAGCCCGAATCGAGCCAAACGAGAATCAGCTGAACCACGAATTCCGTTATTCGTTGCTGGATGAATAAATAGGGGAACATCAAGTTCCACTACAGTTCGATAAAAGTCATCAAGACGAGGGTCATCTAGGGTGAATCCATAGTCTGTTCCTATGTAACCTCCGGCAAGGCCAAGTTCAGTAACTGCTCTCTGAAGTTCAGCACAAGCAGCGTCAGGGTCTTGCATAGGTAGGGAAGCGGTGCCCATCAATCGCTGCGGATGGCTCCTCACTAGATTCGCCATTGCATCGTTAGATAATTTTGCGAAGTTCACTGCTTCAGGTGAGGTAATACCACCAAAGAAAGTCAAAGGGTTAGGTGAAAGCACTTGAATATCTATTCCTAGGCGATCCATTCCTTGGATACGTTTATCTACTTCCATAAAAACACTGTCAATATATGGGACACGTATTGAATATTCTCCAACTCGAAACGTCTGGAGATGATCTTCATCTCCTAATTCCGGCCCATAAGGTCCAGCGGCACCGAAAGTTTCACGTAAAACCACATGTGCATGGATATCTATGAGCCGAGACACCCTTTACTACCCATTCCCGTCAGAACCAGATACAGCGGTT
>PAZD01000031.1 GCA_002715405.1 Acidimicrobiaceae bacterium | reverse complement strand
TGTTCAGGATCAGGAAGATGTTCAGGGTCAGGAAGATGTTCAGGATCAGGAAGATGTTCAGGATCAGGAAGATGTTCAGGATCAGGAAGATGAGACATCTCCCTTCGGAGTGGGATCTGCTGCTGCTTTAGAAGATGGTTCACAACCTTCCGATGAATTTGAAATAAAGGCGAAGGTTAGCTCAAAGATTTATCATCCTCCAGAATCACCTTTCTATTCAAGAACTAAAGCTGATGTTTGGTTTACGACCCCAGAAGCGGCGGAGAAGGCTGGATTCTCATTACCTGCAAGCATGCAGGCTAGTGACGAGGGCGAAGAATCTTCTGAGAAAGATAATAAGGAGACAAATGAAGAAAATGAAGCTGAGGAAGGTAAGTAATGGGTCAGAAAGTTAATCCTTACGGATTTCGTCTTGGAGTAACCACTGATTGGAAGTCTAGATGGTTTGCTGATCGAGAATATGCCGACTTTGTAATCGAAGATTGGAAGATTCGAGACTTTCTAATGACCGAACTCCCTCATGCAGCGATTTCAAGAGTTGAAGTTGAGCGAACAGGAAATCGAGACAAGTTGAGAATAGACGTACATACAGCGAGACCTGGAATAGTTATTGGTAGAAAAGGAGCTGAAGCAGATCGACTTCGCACAGGTTTAACTGAAATTACAGGTAATCCTAAGGTCCAGTTAAATATCCAAGAAATCAAACAACCTGAATTAGATGCTGCACTAATAGCTCAAGGTGTAGCAGACCAGCTTGCCGGTCGCGTAGCGTTTCGAAGAGCTATGAAACGTGCTGTTCAAAATGCTCAAAAGGCAGGAGCCCTAGGTATTCGTGTTCAATGTTCTGGTCGTTTAGGAGGAGCAGAAATGTCCCGTTCTGAATGGTACCGTGAAGGACGCGTTCCTCTCCATACACTCCGAGCAGATATCGATTATGGCTTTAGAGAAGCACACACTACCTATGGCAGGATTGGGGTTAAAGTCTGGATTTACCGAGGAGATATTCTTCCGTATAAAGTTCAGGCTGAGGAAAAGATCGCTCGAGAGGCTGCTATGGCTGTCGGAGAGACAGCTGGCCCAAGCCACCCTAAACAAGTGGTCTCTTCCTCAACTGCTCGCAATAGGGCGTCAACAGAAGAAGAAGGCGAACTTACGGAGCTAGCCCCCTTGGTTCAAGAGGCCGACCCAGAGTTTGAGAAACTTCTCGATGAGGAAGAGCAGATTGCACGGATGACTAACGAGAAAAATCAAACTCCAACATTTCGCCCTGGGGAGGCAGACTAATGTTAATGCCTAAAAAAGTAGCTCATCGGAAGCACCAGCGGGGCCGAATGAAAGGTAACGCTAAAGGCGGGAATGAAGTTGTCTTCGGAGAGTTTGGAATCCAAGCTCTTGAACCAGGTTGGATTACTGCACGCCAGATAGAAGCTGCGCGTATTGCGATGACCCGTCATATACGCCGCGGTGGAAAGGTATGGATTAATATCTTTCCAGATAAGCCTGTAACAGAGAAGCCTGCAGAAACTCGGATGGGGTCAGGAAAAGGAAACCCCGAGCGATGGGTAGCCGTGGTTCGACCTGGACGAGTTCTCTTTGAGCTTTCATACAGCGATGAAGAAGTTGCACGAGAAGCGATTGACCGAGCTATTCAAAAACTCCCTATAAAGGCAAAGTTTGTTACTCGTAAGGAGGGCTTCTAATGGCTAGAGGTAAAGGTATTAAAGAATTAAGCGATGGTGATCTTATCGTTACTCTAAATGACTCAAAAGAAGAGCTATTTAATCTCCGTTTCCAGCTAGTGACTGGCCAGTTAGATAACTACAGCAGAATCAAGGAAGTAAAAAAAGATGTCGCTCGTGCGATGACTGAACTTCGTGAGCGTGAGATAGCTGCGGCGGAAGGGTTGGAGGAAATTGATGACTGAAGAAAATAATCAACGAACTAACCGGAGGAAGATTCGAGAAGGCCTTGTGGTTTCTAATGGAATGGATAAGACCGCAGTAGTAGCTATTGTCGATCGCGTCCGACATCGTAGATATAACAAAACTGTGAGAAGAACTTCAAAACTTTTCGTCCATGATGCTGAAAATGATTTAAATGTAGGTGACCGTGTTCGTATTCAGGAGACTCGACCTCTATCGAAGAAAAAACGTTGGAGACTCGTAGAAATTTTGGAGCGTGCAAGATGATCCAGCAAGAGTCGCGATTAAAGATCGCTGACAACTCCGGAGCTAAAGAGGTCCTCTGTATTAAAGTTCTAGGGGGTTCCAAGAGGCGTTATGGAAGCATTGGTGATGTTTTCGTAGCAACAGTTAAGGATGCTATCCCTGGTGCTCAGGTTAAAAAGGGCGATGTCGTTAAATGCGTTATTGTCCGCACCAAGAAAGAATGCCGTCGACCTGATGGGCCCTATATTCGATTCGATGAGAATGCTGCAGTTTTAATTAACGAAGCTAGGCAACCAAGAGGGACACGTATTTTCGGTCCTGTGGGTCGGGAATTGCGTGAAAAGCAATTCATGCGAATTGTTTCCCTCGCACCGGAGGTGCTGTGAAATGAAGATTAAAAAAGGCGACAAAGTAGTTGTCCTTTCTGGGAAAGATAGAGGCAAAGAAGGTGAAGTTTCCTTTGTCTCTCCCAAGGATGGCAAAGTCATAGTAGATGGCATCAATATTTCTAAGAAGCATCAGCGTCCAACCAGAGAAACGATGCAAGGTGGAATAATTGATAAGGAAATGCCTATAAACGCATCAAATATTGCAGTGATTAGTCCACAAGATGGAAAACCTACCCGCGTGGGCTATCGAATTGCTAACGATGGATCAAAGGTGCGAATCTGCCGGAGAACTGGAGCTGATCTCTAATGGCTACGTTCCAAAAACCTCGTCTAAAAGAAAAATATGTAGCTGAAATTCGTAGCTCATTACAAGCCAGCTTAGGTAAATCCAACATTATGGAAGTTCCAGAGATCAGAAAGATCGTAGTAAATATGGGAGTAGGAGAGGCTGTAACACGGTCCGCCGCTCTTGAAGGTGCGGTTGATGACCTCACCGTTATTACTGGGCAAAAACCGATGATCACTAGAGCAAAGAAATCTATTGCTGGATTTAAATTACGTGAAGGAAATGCTATTGGAGCGAAGGTAACCCTCCGCGGAGACAGAATGTATGAATTCCTCGATCGTTTAATTAATCTAGCTATACCTCGAGTGCGCGATTTTCGTGGACTTTCCCTAAAATCGTTCGACGGCCACGGTAACTATACATTCGGGGTTACAGAACAACTTATTTTCCCAGAAATTAAGTATGACAAAATCGATTCAACTCGTGGCATGGACATAACGATTGTCACAACAGCAAACAATGACCAAGAAGGACGAGCTTTACTAGATTCGTTCTCCTTCCCATTCCGGACTGAAGGAAATTAACAATATGGCAAAGAAAGCTTTAGTTAATAAACAACAAAAAACACCAAAGTTTAAGGTACGCGCTTACACACGTTGCAGGCGATGCGGGAGACCCCGTTCGGTGTATCGGAAATTTGGATTGTGTCGTGTGTGTCTTCGTGAGTTGGCACATGCTGGTGATCTTCCAGGTGTAACAAAGGCAAGTTGGTAGGGGGTAACTGCGATATGACTATGACAGATCCAGTAGCAGATATGTTGACGAGAATCCGTAATGCGAATACTGCAATGCATGATGACGTAAATATGCCTTCGTCAAGACTGAAAGAATCCTTGGCCGATCTCCTTCAGAAAGAAGGCTATATACAGAATTATGTTGTTTCAGATAACCAAGACCAACCGGGTAAGACGCTAACAATCGAAATGAAATATTCCCCTGCACGTGCGCGTGTTATTTCCGGAATCAAACGAGTTTCTAAACCTGGATTAAGGGTCTATTCAAAATCAAATGATATACCGCGAGTTCTAGGTGGTTTAGGTGTAGCTGTTGTATCAACTAGCCAAGGCCTAATGAGCGATAGAGAAGCAAGAAAACGCCACATGGGTGGCGAAATACTCTGCTACGTATGGTAAAGAAGGAACAGAAATGTCACGCATAGGAAAAACTCCAATTAAGATTCCATCCGGTGTAGATATCGCTATTGATGGATCAACCATCGAAGTTAAGGGGTCAAAGGGAAGTCTTACTCACGTGGCTCCTGAAGGGATTACCCTTACATACGAAGATGGCACTGTAGGTGTTCACCGCGAGAATGATGAAAGACGATCGAAAGCGCTTCATGGATTGACAAGGTCTCTCATTAATAACATGGTTATCGGAGTCACTGAAGGGTATAGAAAAGAACTTGAACTAGTTGGTGTGGGTTATAGAGTCCAAGCAAAGGGCAAAGGAAACCTTGAATTCCAATTGGGTTTTAGTCACCCAGTGAATGTAGCGGCACCTGAAGGTATCGAATTTGATGTTCCTTCTCCTACGGAGCTAAATATTATTGGAATTGACAAACAAACTGTAGGCCAAGTAGCAGCAGATATTCGAGCATTAAAAAAACCTGAACCATACAAAGGGAAGGGTATTCGTTATGTCGGAGAACACATTATCCGCAAAGCTGGGAAGGCAGTCAAGTAGGTATTAATTATGGGTGATTCAGCGAAACACAAACGAGAAGGCCGTATTCGCCGGCATAATAGGTTACGGCGCAAAATACGAGGATCCAGTGAACGTCCTCGGCTTGCTGTATTCCGATCAAATCGGAACATTACGGCGCAAATAATTGATGATGATAAGGGGCATACGGTTGCTTCAGCTTCTAGTTTAGAAGCTGAAGTTCGCAGTAGCGGAGTAAAAGGTGTCGAAGCGGCAGAGAAGGTTGGACAATTGGTTGGTGAACGGGCGAAAGCAGCAGGTGTAGAAACTATTGTTTTCGATCGGGGTGGACTTAAATATCATGGACGAGTAGCTGCAGTTGCAAATGCAGCCCGAGAAGCAGGATTAGAATTCTAATGAACGAACAACAAGAAAAAATTCCGGGCGAACTTAGAGACTCCCGAGTGATACATATTAATCGCGTTGCCAAAGTAGTAAAGGGTGGACGACGTTTCTCCTTCACCGCTTTGGTTGTAATAGGTGATGGAGCTGGTCGTGTTGGTCTGGGTTATGGGAAAGCAAAAGAAGTTCCGCTGGCTATACAAAAGGGGACAGAAGAAGCCAAGCGCAATCTGTTCCAAGTACCAATGGCTGGATCAACAGTAACTCACCCAATAATAGGTGAAACAGGGGCGGGCAGGGTTTTGCTAAAACCGGCCGCTCCAGGTACTGGTGTTATCGCTGGTGGAGCAGCTCGGGTGATTCTAGAAGAGGCTGGTATCAAGGATGTTCTGTGTAAATCGTTAGGCTCTCCGAATCACATAAATGTCGCTCGAGCTACTATTGATGGCCTTTCGAGACTTCAACGTCCTGATGAAGTTGGATCTCTTCGCGGCCTCCACCCTGAGGAATTTGTCCCAGCGGGCATGCTTAATGCTTATAACGAATCAGAACGAACGATGAAGTCATTGCATAAAGGTTAATTATGGAACTTAGAGTTACACAGATACGATCTTCGATAGGAACGAAACCTAAGCAGCGTGGGACTTTACGCGCACTTGGATTAGGTAGGATAGGCAAGTCCCACATTCTTCCGGATAGGCCGGAGATCCGAGGCATACTGGCAAAAGTCCCTCATCTCGTTGAAGTTCAGGAAGTGGTGGAGTAATCCACGAGGTATGAAGAGAGAAGGTAGATATGAAAATACATGACCTAAAACCTCAGCCGGGATCAAACCGTCCACCAAAGCGGGTTGCTCGTGGAATTGGTGGGAAAGGTGGCAAAACCGCAGGTAGAGGAACCAAGGGCCAGCGTGCAAGGGGTACGGTTCCAGTTGGTTTTGAAGGTGGACAAAATCCATTACACCTTCGCTTGCCTAAGCTCCGGGGATTCAATAACCCATTTCGGGTTGAATACCAAGCGATAAATATTGATACTCTCGATGCACTTGGAGAAACAACCGTAACTCCTGAACTTCTTCGAGAGAAAGGTATTCTTCGGAAAAAAGGACTACTTAAAATTCTTGGTCGAGGTGAAATAACTTCAGGGATAGAAGTATCTGCACACGCATTTTCAAAATCTGCTGAGGAAGCAATTAAAGCGGCTGGTGGAACTGTTACCGTGTTACCAAAACCTTGGGGTGATAGAAGGCCTCCAGCTAAAGGAAACGCACTAACAAACCGGTAGATAGAAACTAGAGCTAAGGAAAAACTATGGCAGCCAATGTCTTGAACATGTTTCGAGTGGAGGACTTGAGGAATAAAGTTCTCTTCACTCTCAGCATGATCTTTATATATCGACTTGGTTGCTTTATACCTGCCCCGGGAATTGATATAGATGCCATACAGTTACTTAAAGAAACTACTGATGAGAATGGTGGGGCTTTAGCTTTCCTTCGCTTGTTCTCCGGTGGAGCCTTGACTCAGTTTGCAATTTTTGCTTTGGGAATTATGCCGTACATAACGGCTTCCATCATTATGCAGATCTTAGGGGTAGTGATTCCGCGAGTAGAGCAGTGGCAACAAATGGGTGCTGTGGGGCAACGAAAGATTACACAGGCAACCAGATATATGACGATTGGTATTGCTCTACTCCAATCAACAGCTTTCGCATTCCTATTCCATAATGGTGGAGGCGGTTTTGGTAGCGGACCAAGTAGCGGAACTCAATTGGATCTCCTGCCAAACTTCACGGCTCCTCGTGTTGCCCTAGTTGTCTTAACCCTCACAGCCGGAACTGCGCTCTTAATGTGGATGGGTGAACTTATTAGTCAAAAAGGAATCGGTAATGGAATGTCGCTGATCATTTTTGCGTCAGTTGTTTCATCTTTACCTAATCAAGGTGCATTAGTTCGAACCGATGCAGGAAATAGTGGGCTAGTTGGAGTAATTATCCTTTTCACAATTCTCCTTGTAGGAATTGTTTTCGTTGAGCAAGGGCAGAGAAGGATCCCAGTGCAATTCGCCAAACGAGTCGTCGGAAGAAAGCAGTACGGTGGTCAAAATACATACATTCCACTAAAAGTTAATCAATCCGGTGTAATTCCAATTATCTTTGCAAGTTCTGTCCTATACCTCCCCCAACTCATTGTTTCCGTTTTGCCTTCAGATAGTGATCCTGCAAATAAGACATGGGGCGAGTCAATACAAAGTTGGATAGATAGCAATCTAGTTGTTAGTGATAGTCCTTTCTACTTGTTGTTTTTCGGTTTGTTGATTGTCGGTTTCTCGTATTTCTATACAGCGATAACTTTCGACCCTGTCAAACAGGCAGACACAATCCGTAAACAAGGTGGCTTCATCCCAGGTATTCGTCCTGGACCTCAGACAGAAAGATATCTAGGAAGGATACTGAACCGGATCACACTTGCTGGTGCAATCTTTATCGCTCTTGTTGCCCTGCTACCAACATTTATCCTTGCAAAAGTTCTTGACCAAGGAAATGTTGGTCAGGTTTCTTTCGGTGGAATTTCAATCCTTATTGCTGTTGGAGTTGCGCTGGAAACAATGAAACAGATAGACAGTCAGCTTATGATGCGGAATTATGAAGGATTCCTGAAGTGACCCTAGTATTCTCTTCAACTATTTTGAAAGCCTATAAATGCCGATAGGGATGGTAATTCTAGGTCGGCAAGGTTCCGGCAAGGGTACTCAAGCTGTCCGTATTGCTGAGCTATTCGGGGTAATTCATATTAGTACCGGAGATATGTTACGCGCTGCTGTTGCCGATGGCACGGAACTTGGGTTGAAAGCAAAATCAATTATGGACTCAGGAGATCTTGTTCCAGATTCAGTGATTAACGGGATAGTGAAGCAGCGATTACTTAAAGAAGATGTGCAGCAAGGCGGGTTCCTTCTAGATGGCTTTCCAAGAACAGTAGGTCAGGCTGAAGCTTTATCAAGTTACGTTGAAGATAGTTTGCAATTAGCATTAAACCTTGATGTGCCAATCGATGAGGTGATGGCCCGCATGTTGGCTCGAGGTAGAGACGATGATACCACTGAAGCAATTACTCGGCGGCTTGAATTATATGAGACCGACACCGCGCCATTACTTGAGTGGTTTGGGCAAAGAGGAATTCTCAAGATCGTCGATGGAAATGGAACGGAAGATGAAGTTTTTGACCGTTTGGTATCCGTAGTAGATCAGATTGTAAGGAAATGATTAGCTTGTTACATCAATATTACGACATACCCGATTTCGGGTTGGTGAGTGGATTTAACGGCGGTAGGATTCCCTGTCGGCCTCGCGCGCTTTTGCGAGCCTCAAATTACCAGAAAAATAGTAAAAAAGGAGTATGACACTGGCAAAATCAAAGGAAGATGCGATCGTTATGGAGGGGACGGTAGTCGAACCCCTTCCGAATGCGATGTTTAGGGTAGAACTCGAAAATGGGCATAAAGTGCTAGCCCATATTTCTGGAAAGATGCGAATGCACTACATCCGTATCCTTCCCGGAGACAAGGTTCAAGTTGAATTAACTCCCTATGACCTTGAACGTGGACGCATCACCTACAGATATAAGTAAGTGTCAAAATACAGAGGCAAAGTATGAAAGTTAGGACAAGCGTGAAGCGAATGTGTGACAAATGTCGGGTAATACGTCGACAAGGTGTCGTTCGTGTTATTTGCTCTAATCCCCGACATAAACAGAGGCAGGGGTAGAGGATGGCACGTATTGCTGGTGTTGATATACCTCGTGAGAAACGCGCGGTAATCTCTTTAACCTATATCTACGGGATAGGCAGGACTCTTGCATCACAAGTTTGTGAGGCTACTGGAATTAATGAAGAGACTCGAGTTAAAAATCTAACTGATGAAGAAGTAGCAAAACTTCGAAGCTACGTTGAAGGTGAAATGCACGTTGAAGGAGATCTTCGTCGAGAGGTTTCTCAAGATATCAAGAGGAAGATGGAGATTGGCTGTTATCAGGGGCTTCGCCATAGACGAGGGCTACCTGTCAGAGGACAGCGCACACATACCAATGCACGAACTCGTAAGGGTCCTAAAAAGACAGTTGCAGGAAAGAAAAAGGTATTGAAGTAGTTATGGCTGAACCGAATACCGGCGCTCGTAGATCTAGAAAACGTGATCGAAAGAATATCGTTCACGGAGTTGCTCATATCAAAAGTTCATTTAACAACACTATTGTTTCCATCAGTGATCAGCAGGGAAATATTCTTGCTTGGTCATCGGCTGGGAACGTTGGATTTAAAGGATCAAGAAAAAGCACTCCTTTCGCCGCCCAACTTGCTGCAGAGCAGTGCGCTCGAAAAGCGATGGAGCATGGGATCAGGAAGGTTGATGTGCAAGTAAAGGGTCCAGGTTCTGGAAGAGAAACCGCGATTCGTTCACTTCAATCAGCAGGCATTGAAGTAACAGGAATAAAGGACGTTACTCCTATTCCGCATAATGGATGTCGCCTAGTAAAACGTCGGAGAGTGTGACATGTCTCGTTATACCGGTCCTAAAGCTCGTGTTTCTCGACGTTTAGGTATGAACGTTTGGGGAACAAAAGGGGAAACTGCCGCACTTGAAAAGCGACCTTACCCTCCAGGTGAGCATGGACGGACCCGACGAAGAGGTAATTCTTCTGAGTATCTGCTACAACTTCAGGAAAAACAAAAAGCCCGCTTTACCTATGGGTTAACCGAACGCCAGTTCCGTAATATTTTTAAAGAGGCTAGCCGTCGCGAAGGAGTTACCGGAGATAACATGCTGCGTTATCTTGAGCTTCGACTCGATAATTTTGTATATCGCACTGGGTGGGCCTCAACACGCCCTCAAGCTAGACAGTTTGTAAATCACGGACACTTATGTGTAAACGGCCAAAGAGTCGATATCCCGAGTTACCGGTTACGTAAAGATGATCAAGTAACTTTGAAAGATAAGTCACGTGAAATGATCCTAATTCAGTGGAATAAGGATGTTCTGGATCGAAATCCACCCGCGTGGCTGGATATGATTGAAGATGGTTTCGGAGCTCGTGTTCGAGAACTTCCACTCCGAGAACAAATAGATGTCCCAATACGTGAACAGCTCATCGTTGAGCTTTACAGCAAGTAACTCAAATATAACTTAACAAAAAAATACGAAGTCCCAGAGGTGATAATCATGCTTGTGATTCAAAGACCAAAAATAGAGTCCATTAACGAAGAAGAAGAGAACACACAGAAGTTCTCGATTTCTCCACTGGAGCCAGGATTCGGGCATACACTCGGAAACTCGCTCAGGCGTACATTGCTCTCTTCGATTCCGGGTGCTGCTATAACCCAAGTCAACTTTGACAATGCAATACATGAATTTGATGTAATTGAAGGTGTTTATGAAGACGTCACAGACATCTTGTTAAATCTTAAAGATGTTGTTGTCCGGTTAGATGATGAAGAACCAGTTGTAATCCGATTGGAGTCGCAAGGGCCAGGAGAAGCGACTGCTGGCCAGTTCAGTCAAAGTGCAGATGTAGAAGTCCTAAATCCAGATCTTGTAATCGCAACCCTAAGCCAAAAGGGGCGACTCGAGATGGAAATAACTATTGAAAAAGGTCGAGGGTATATATCTGCTGAAGGGAACAAGGTTTCTACTACCGTAGGCCAAATACCTGTTGACTCTATCTTTTCACCTGTTCGAAGAGTGAGTTTTGAAGTGGAACCTACTCGAGTGGAGCAATCTAATGACTTTGATCGTTTAACTCTAGAGATAGAAACCGATGGTTCTATGTCTCCACGAGAGGCGCTGGCATCAGCGGGAGGAACTCTTCGAAATCTAATTCAGCTAGTGGAAGAAATGAGTGAAGAACCACAAAGCCTTGAATTAACCGAGGTAGTTACCGGAACAGCTGGATCACCTGATTTGGAATTAGGCATAGAGGACCTTGAACTGTCTGAACGCCCCAATAATTGTCTGAAAAGAGCTCAAATCCATACCATTGGTGAACTTATCCTGAAATCAGAAGCTGATCTTTTGTCCATCACGAACTTTGGGCAGAAGTCTCTTGATGAAATTATCGAAAAACTTGATGAGCGAGGTCATCAACTCGCACTCAAGGATTAGGAAAAACAATGGTTGGAAAACCAAAAAAAGGTCGTAGATTCGGAGGCAGTTCAGCCCATCAAAAAGCAATGATGGGTAATCTAGTTGCCTCGCTTATTGCTGCTGAAGCAATTGTAACTACCGAAGCAAAAGCGAAAGCTATGCGTCCCATCGCGGAAAAAATGATTACCAAAGCGAAAAAAGGTGGCCTTCATAACCACAGGCAGATAATCGCCTTTCTACGAGATCAGGAAATAGCTGACAAATTGATGGAAGACGTAGGTCCTCGTTATGCTGATCGCTCTGGTGGGTATACAAGGATTCTCAAAGTAGGGCCGCGTTACGGTGACAATGCACCTATGGCCCGCATCGAGCTAGTCTAGAGACACCCAGATAATACTGGGTCAATGAAACGAAAAAGCACTTTCTCAATCAGCCCGCCATCGAAAGGCGAAATAAGATATCGACTACAAGTTGCTTACGATGGAACAACCTTTCATGGGTTTGCGATAAATCCTGATGTTAAAACTATTGAAGGTCTCCTAACTGAGTCCATAACCAAGGTGCTAGGAAGCACGCCAGTGCTTACCTGCGCAGGCCGAACTGACGCAGGAGTTCATGCAAAAGCTCAGATAGTTTCCTTCGACTCAAAACCTTTTGATCCTGTCACAATTCAGAGATCATTAAACAAACTTTGCGCACCTTATGTCGCAATCTCTTCCATTGAGGAAGCCTCAGATGATTTCAGCGCTAGATTTTCAGCATTAGGTCGAACGTATCGATATCGGGTCCTTAATCAAGAACAACCTGATCCTTTTCTAGCTCGATATTCTTGGCATGTTAGAAACCCTGCATCCATTGAAAGAATGAATCATGCTGGCCAATTTCTTATTGGAGAACATGACTTTAGTTCATTCTGTCGTAAGCGGTCTATCAATATCGATGGGAAGCAAATATTAGCCTCCCTTACTAGGGAAGTTACCGCATTGAATTGGGAGGTTGTGGATGAGAATATCCTTGAGCTCTGGATAACAGCTAATGCGTTTTGCCATCAAATGGTTCGTTCGATTACTGGAACTTTGATTGATATCGGTACCGGAAAGATTGAGCAATCTTCGATTATTGATATCCTCGATGCGCGCGACAGAAACCTTGCAGGGCAAGTAGCTCCTCCCCATGGGTTGACCTTATGGAAAGTCGATTATCAGTGAAAAAGAAAAATCACCTCATAAGGCGCTAGCGGTTGTCTCATGAAGCCAATAACCGTATCGTAGAAAGGTGCCAAGTTGATTAAAAGCTTGGCTCAAGTTAGAAGATTCATTCGGAAAGTTATGACCACATTTACTCCCAAAAAATCAGATATTGAAAGATCTTGGCATCTCGTAGATGCCGAAGGTCTTATTCTTGGTCGTATGGCTTCAGAAATAGCTAAAATTCTCCGCGGAAAACATAAGCCAACTTATACTCCGCATCTTGATGTAGGAGATCATGTCATCATTATTAATGCTGAAAAAGTCGTCTTGAGTAGCGATAAAGCAAATAAAAAGATCGTCTATCGTCATTCGGGTTTCCCAGGGGGGATTAAGTCCCGATCATACGCTGACTTACTCCAAGAGAACCCTGCTGATGCCGTCCGGCAATCAATTCGAGGGATGCTTCCCAAGAATCGACTTGGCCGTCAACAACTTAAAAAACTACAAGTTTATGCTGGGTCCGAACATCCACATGGAGCTCAAAAGCCAGAGCCTTTAGAGCTAAATGACGCACAGTCTAGAGAAGTATAAGGAAGATATGAGTGTCCATATTGCGCAAACAACCGGAAGGCGAAAACGAGCTGTAGCTCGTGTACGGGTTCGAATTGGAACGGGAAAAATTACAGTCAATGGCCGGCCGATTGAAGAATTCTTTCCGTCTGATACTCACCGAATGATCATCACAGAGCCTTTGAGGAACACTAAGACTGAAACAGCTTACGATATTGATGCAACAATCCATGGTGGAGGGTCTAGTGGCCAAGCAGGTGCGCTTAGATTGGGGATTGCTCGCGCATTAGTTGACATCGATAACGATTTCCGCGAGACATTGAAAAAGTCAGGTTTCCTAACTCGTGACTCTCGAAAGAAAGAGTCAAAGAAATACGGCTTGAAGAAAGCTCGTAAAGCTCCTCAGTACTCTAAGCGTTAAATACCTCGACCTTCCAGAGGAATTATGATGAGTTAAAGCCCTAAGGTAATTTTTTAGGTAGCAAAGGCCTGCATGGTAATTGATATTAGATCTTCCGGTATAACATGACTCTTAAATTTGGGACTGATGGAGTTCGTGGCCGAGCGTATGTAGATTTAGATCCAGAATGGGTGACGCTTTTAGCTTGTTCGGCAGCTCAAGTATTGCAGTCAGNCACAGTAGTTATTGGAACTGATGGTCGTGAAAGTGGCCCAGATTTTGTTGAAGCTCTCCGAAAGGGCTTCGAGTCTCAGGGACTTTCAGTATGGTTTATCGGAACTGTCCCAACACCTGCAATAGCCCACATTGCAGCATCGAAAGGCATAGCTGGAGCGATGGTTTCAGCGTCTCACAATCTCTCTCAAGATAACGGGATCAAATTACTTTCTGCCGGCGGAAAGAAATTAAGTGATGCTGNCCAAAAGAAGATTGAAATGATTTTAGAATCTGAGGATTTTCATATAGTCGGAAACATCAACAACGACTTAGAATCGACCCACTCTCATCTTATTCAAGATTGGATAACTTCTCTTCAGAGCAGCATAGGGGGAAGGGATTTAGAGGGAACTTCAGTTGTAATCGATTGCGCAAATGGTTCTGCATCTTATTATGCGGCTAATGCTTTGAGGGGTCTTGGAGTTTCAGTGCAAAGTATCCATGATTCCCCTAACGGTTCAAACATTAATCTTCACTGTGGCTCAACTGATACCAGATCNCTCCAATTAGCAGTTAAAGAACACAAAGCTGATCTTGGACTTGCTTTTGACGGAGATGCAGATCGAGTTCTAGCAATAGATTCATCAGGCAAAATTATTGATGGCGATTTTATGATTGCTATTTTTGCTCGCGATATGCAGGAGCGTCAATGTCTTAAAGAGAACACAGTNGTCGTTACAGTTATGGCGAATATGGGCTTCCATAAAGCTATGGAGAACATAGGAGTACAAGTCCATCAGACACCTGTCGGCGACCGGCAAGTTTTGGCTGCTCTAGAAGAAAATGGTTGGTCACTTGGTGGAGAACAATCTGGGCACATAATCTTTAGTGATTTTGCGACTACTGGAGATGGTCTACTAACTGGAATCCAGTTACTAGATACCGTGAAGCGTTCGGGAAGAGGCTTAGAAGAAATAGCGAATTCCGTTATGATTCGCTATCCGCAGGTTCTAAAGCAAGTAGATCTACCGAATTTTCCTGTCACTATCTNAGGTTCTCTAATAACGGAAATAAAGAATGAAGAAGAAGAGCTTGGAGAAGAAGGAAGAATCCTTGTTCGTGTCTCAGGGACGGAGCCAATTCTTAGAATTATGGTTGAATCGACAACCCAAGAAAAAGCGGAAAATACTGCAAATCGGCTTATTTTGGCAGCAGAAACCTATTTTGCTTCATTTCAATGAGATTAAAGGCTTTCTCTGAGAGTTGACAGAACAACAAAGTCTCTAGAATAGATACATGTGTGGAATTATTGCAATNGTTCGGAGAAGAGCCCAACGTCCAGTTCCTGATCCAGCAAGGGTCAAAGAGCTAATAGGTTCAATNACCGAATCTATTCCGAAAGACCTTGAAGAAATTTCAGATCTCATTGAATCTCTTTCAGCTTTGGAAAGAGAAACGTCCGGCGTTCCAGGAACCATCGCATTTCTCGATCATCCACAATTAACTACGTTACTCACTGATAAGTGTCAGAACATAGAATCGGCTCTTGAAAATTTCGAAATTGTCCTTAACGATACTCATTCCGCACTNGAGGATATCGAGGCAATGAATGCTGCGGTTGTCAAGGTCAAAGATCTGGTCTGGTCGCTCCAAAATGATCGCGTTAGATCAGTCAACGCGGTTCGTGAACTTTGCCATGGAGAAATTAATGAGGGACTAGTTGAGGTATTCACATCTATCCATGAATCCCTATCTGCACTTGATCGGTTAGAAGTCCGCGGCAGAGATTCAGCTGGTCTACATCTGATGATTCGTGATCATGCACTAGATTTTGATGACCCGATTACGGCAAGTGAGATTCAAGAACGATCTCTCGACAATGATTTTAAATCCGGATCAGTTCGGATCGCAGGTGATCAAATTAGTTTCGTGTATAAAACTGCTTCTGAGATAGGCCAGTTAGGTGATAATACTCTGGTACTTCGAGAAGCAATTAAGTCTGATGAACTTCTTCGTCAGGCGCTGACAGGTGGTATGGCTTCAGCCATTGTTGTGGGACACACAAGATGGGCAAGTATTGGAATTATTTCCGAACCAAATGCTCACCCATTGAACTCTGAGCAACAGGGCCTTAAAGAACTCCCGTATGTAGTGGCAGCAATAAATGGNGATGTTGACAATTTTGCAGATCTGAAAGATCTTGAAAATCTTGCTATTGCTCCCGCAGTCACTTCTGATTCAAAAGTTATGCCGACGTTAATGGCTCAACATCTCATTAAGACTGATAAAGGTGATCGATCCATTAATCAGGCCTTCCGAAAAACGGTGGACTCTTTGGAAGGTTCAGTTGCTGTTGTAGCGAATGCAGCGTCTGATCCAGATAACCTTCATCTTGCGCTTCGTGGAAGTGGCCAAGGTTTGTACATAGGCCTAGCAGAAGATGCATATATTGTCTCTAGTGAACCCTATGGACTCGTTGAGTGCACTCAGAAGTATCTCAGAATTAATGGTGAATCTATTTCTTCGAGGAGTGAATTCGTTTCAGGGCCAGGTGAAATTATTTCGCTCTCTACGGAGAATGCTGGATCTATCGAAGGTATATCTCGGTCGTCATATGATGGAGTTCCGCTTCCCATAAGTGATGAAGAAATTGATTTTGCAGGAATTACTTCTCGAGACATCGACCGGAGAGGGTACCCCCATTTCCTATTAAAGGAAATCACTGAAGCACCTGAATCATTTCTAAAGACACTTCGCGGAAAAATTATAGAAGTAAATGGGAATCTAGACGTCCGGCTTGAAGAAGGTTCTTTCCCTTTTGATCTCCGAAAGAAGTTTAGTGAAGGTGGCTTTAAAGAGATTTATGTCATTGGTCAAGGAACAGCAGCTGTAGCGGGCCATAGTCTCGCCTCACTCCTAAGTGAAGAAATTAGTATCAGGGTTGTATCTCTTCCATCAACCGAATTATCAGGATTTCATTTGCGCCCAGATATGTCTGAATCATTTGTAATAGCGATAAGCCAATCAGGGACAACGACTGACACTAACCGCACTGTTGACCTAGTCCGTTCACGAGGTGCTTCCGTCGTGTCGATTGTTAATCGACGAGATTCTGAATTAACAAAAAAATCTGATGGCGTACTCTATACGTCCGATGGACGAGATATAGAAATGAGTGTTGCATCCACTAAAGCCTTTTATTCCCAGATAGCAGCAGGAGTGCTATTGGCTATTAAAATCGCGGATTCTGTTAACGGTCCTAAGGTAGATATTGCAAGCACGGAAAAAAGAAATCAACTACTCCATAGCTTAAAGGACCTTCCGAATTTGATGAGGAATGTTCTTTCTGAACAGGAGAAAATTGCAGAAATTGCATCTGAGTTAGCACCTGCGAAAAAATATTGGGCGATTGTTGGCAACGGCTTAAATATCGTTGCTGCAAAGGAAATCCGGATAAAGCTCTCTGAGCTTTGTTATAAATCAATCGCAGCTGATTTTACTGAAGATAAAAAACACATCGATCTATCTGCTGAACCTCTCATTCTTGTCTGTGCAGCTGGACTTGATGGATCAGTTGCTACTGATGCAGCGAAAGAAGTTGCTATTTATCGTGCCCATAAAGCTACGCCAATTGTTATAACAGATACTGCTGAAGTCTTTTCTTCAGCACTCAAAGTCATCGAAGTACCGAAAACTGTTCCAGAACTTTCATTCGTATTATCTACTATGGCCGGTCACATATTTGGCTATGAAGCAGCCTTATCGATCGATGATCAGGCAGTTCCATTTAGAAAAGTTCGCGCTGCCATAGAATCAGCAGTGTCAGATAACCCGGAAATGACAGGCGAAGTGATGTTGGAAGATCTAAAGTCTGAGATTACTCGGGCAGCAAAGGTGTTTTTCGATGGCCTGCGCTCCGGAAACTATAACGGGAATTTGGAAGCAAGTACGGCAACGAAAATTTCGACTATGTTGAAGTACGCTTTGGGGACAATTCCGCTTGACTCTTACCAATTGGATTTTGGGAAAGTNGGGACACCTGCAACGGTACTTGAAGACCTAGCCGCCTCTCTTACAGTCGGGATAGAGGAATTAACTCGAACCATCGACACAATCAAGCATCAAGCAAAGACAGTAACGGTAGGGATTTCCCGCTCAGATGAAGAGATAATCCAACTTCCGCTTGTTCGTGAACTGTTACAGGCTGGAACACCTAGAGATAGGGTAAGTTATCGAAACCTGCGCTGCCTAGAGGCGCTTGATCGGGCGATAGAAAGTACCACTGGGTACATTCGATACTCTATCGATGGAACTTCTGATGACGCTCAACTNCACATTGTTGATCGGGGTGGTATTGCAGTTGATCTGGTTTCTCGAGTTGAAAGAGATTCAAAATTACGAGGTAGTAAACATCTCGTTTCCTTGGAACAAAGCGTCATAGTCACCAAAGGACGAAACGATGGTAGGACGATAATTCTTGTACCTGAAATAAAGGATAAGGAAACCGTGGGGCTCACCCTTCTCCATGTTCAACTAAAGGAGTATGTTGATGAACAGGTAGCCCGACAAATACTAGATGGATACCAAAATAGATATTCAAAGCTTTTTGATTTCGTTACGGAAACTGAACCGACTTTCAGAAGTGATCTATTGTCGAAAATTCCATTAGAAAATCTTCTTATCTCTCCAATAGCGGATCTTGCAGAATTATGGCGAGCTTAAGCCTTAAGAGGATTCGATTCCGATGATTCCCATTGTTACTCCAAGTGAGATGAAGCGCATTGATGAGTCTTCAAGTGAACCCCTCGATGTATTAATCCAGAGAGCCGGAAGTGCTGTTGCGTGGGAGGCTCGTAAGCTACTCAACGGAACTTATGGAAAACGTGTAGTTGTTATTGCGGGGAAGGGGAACAATGGAGATGATGGCCGAGTTGCGGCATCATACCTTAGGAAATGGGGAGTCAGGACTGTTGAGTACTCGCCCAAGGATGCCCCAAATGATCTTCGAACGTGTGATCTTGTTATAGATGCTGCATATGGAACAGGAATTCGAGGAGATTATGTCGCTCCTACAACAAATGCCCAAGTAATTGCTGTAGATATACCGAGCGGAATCAATGGTTTAACGGGCGAAAGATTGGGCTCTCCAATGAGTGCATCTAAGACAATCACCTTCCAAGCTTTGAAACCTGGGCACCTAATTCCCCCCGGAAGTGATTTCACTGGGGAAATCGTTGTTGCTGATATTGGTCTAGATGTATCTTGTTCCAGCACTTTTCAGTTAGAGGATTCAGATATTTCTCGATTATTACCTTTCCGGTCAACTGGTGCTCATAAGTGGGAATCAGCATGTTGGTTGATTGGCGGTTCTGCAGGGATGGAGGGAGCTTTATCATTAACAGCTGGGGCGGCCCAAAGAGCAGGATCCGGATATGTGAGGGTCAGCACTCCAGGAATCTTGGCCAAAGGTTCGATAGAGTCGGTTTCACACTATTTACCAAAGGAAGATTGGGACCAATGTCTGGCAAACGATATACATCGATTTTCTTCTGTAGTTTTAGGGCCTGGTATTGCAGTAACAAGCTCAAATATNAAAGCGATCCAAAAAACAGTCTCGAGTTCCCAAATTCCACTTGTCATAGATGGGGGTGCCATATCAGCTGTCGGGAATAATCATCAGCTTCTTACTTCGAGAAATGCAGATACAATTTTGACCCCTCATGACCGCGAATTTGAAGACTTGTTAGGTTTTAGACCGGGCCCCAGAAGGCTTGAAGATGCGCTTAAAGCTGCTGAATTGACTAATTCTATCGTTCTTCTTAAAGGCCCCTTGACAGTAATTGCTAGTCCTGATGGGCGTTGTTTAGTAGTTGCTAATGGGGATCAGAGATTAGCCACAGCTGGTACAGGCGATGTTCTTGCAGGAATAATTGGTGCAATGGTCGGCCAAGGTGTGCCTAGTATGCACGCTGCGGCGATTGGAGCATGGATTCATGCAAAGGCTGCTCAATTGCTGCCTAAGCGTGGAATGGTGGCATCTGACTTGGTAAACGTTATTCCGGAGGCATTACATGCGACCGACATGGGCTGATATAGACCTCGAAGCAATTAAGCATAATGTGCGCCAGCTACGTCAGATTGTTTCCCCTTCAATTCTTTGTGCAGTAGTCAAAGCTAATGGGTACGGACATGGAGCGATTCCGGTAGCCCGTGCAGCTGTATCTGCAGGGGCTGAGTGGCTCGCAGTTGCGTTAGTTGAAGAAGGGATCCATCTTCGAGAAGCTGGTATTGAAGCACCGATTCTCCTCTTATCGGAGCCAAGACCTCTTGAGATGGTGCAAGTTGCCGAATACGACTTGAGGCCGGCTGTTTACAGTGGAGAAGGTATAGCAGCGGCTGCAGNGGCTGCGAAGCAAGTTGACAAAAAAATATCAGTACACCTTAAAATTGACACAGGCATGCGAAGGGTCGGAATCGATCCAGATTTAGCTATTACATTGTCTAAAGCGATACATGAGAAATCTTCGTTAGTACTTGATGGCTTATGGACTCACTGTGCCGTTGCTGACCTTACTAACGACCCATTTACTATTAACCAGCTCAATACCTTTGACCAAGCTGTTTCAGGAATCCGTCAAGAGGGAATCAATTCCAATATCCTTCATGCAGCTAACTCTGCCCTAGCGATTGATAATTTAGATGGTAGATATGACCTAGTTCGATGCGGTTTGGCAATCTATGGTATTTCTCCTTTCGATCACGACAGGCCTGAGATAGACCTCAAACCTGCTATGAAGGTTCGTTCTGAAGTCTCCTATATGAAGTCGATAGAAGCTGGTGAAAGAGTATCTTATGGCTTAAGTTGGGAGTCGAAACGTCAGACTCGTATTGCGACAATCCCTATGGGATATGCTGACGGTTTAAGACGTAATGCTGGACATTGCGGAGGAAAAGTGCTCATTAGAGGGAAGCGGTATCCGATCGTAGGGAATGTGACGATGGATCAATTTCTAGTTGATTGTGGCCAAGATGAGATACGATCCGGAGATGAAGTGGTTGTATTAGGGCCACAGGGTGATGATGCAATTACAGCAGCAGAATGGGCCGAATATTTCCAAACAATAACCTACGAAATTGTCTGTGGAGTAGAGAGCCGAATTCCACGACGGTATTCGTGATAGTTAGATAGTTNGATAAAAATGCTTACAGATATTGACGGGATCGAAGTCGGAAACTGGACTGATCCGAAAGCTGAAACGGGATGCACAGTTGTTATTTTCCCTGAAGGAACTGTCGCATCAGGTGAAATACGCGGTGGTGCGCCCGCTACAAGAGACTTTGCTCTGCTTGATCCGAGCAAGTTGGTCGACCGAATCGATTCAGTTGTTCTCTCAGGCGGCTCGGCCTTTGGCCTAGCAGCTTGCGAGGGAGTTATTAGTTACCTTGAGGAGCGGGGGCAAGGTTTTCCTACAGCTTCAGGTAATGTTCCTATAGTCGTTGGAATGTCCTTATTTGATCTTAATCAAGGGGATCCGCTAGTACGTCCGGGTTCACAAGAAGGTAGAAAAGCTGCTGTTGAAGCATCATCTAGTCAAACTATGGTTGGGTCGGTCGGCGCAGGAACAGGAGCGACTATTTCAAAATGGAGAGGTAGAGAAAATGCGAAATCAGGTGGCTTGGGCGCAGCCGCATGCCAATACGGTGACCTAATTGTTGCGGCTTTATTCGCAGTGAATGCCAGCGGAGATATTGATGATGGGGTTATCAACGAACAGATAGCAAATAGTTCTTTCGAGTTTCCTGAAATTTCGCCGTTTGAGAACACCACTATCGGTGTCGTTGCAACGAACGCCCGCATATCGAAAACTGAATGCTTTCTTGCAAGTCAGAGCGCACACGACGGGCTGGCAAGGGCGCTGTTCCCTGCCCATACACAAGGGGATGGTGATGCTGTAGTCGTTGCCGCTACAGGCTCTGTAGAAGCAACTGTAGGGACTGTTCGTGTTCTTACAACGGTTGCAGTGGAAAAAGCTATTCGAAGTGTGTCAGAACTCCCTTAGGGCCGAAAAAATCTCTTCCTGCTTATCTTTTCCGGTGATCTTCGACGTGCAAGGACTACCCTGAGAGAGTGTTTAAAGCAAAAACAAATAATGTCGATGAAACGCGTCAATTAGCTGCGCGCCTAGCCGAATTTGTCATTTCTAAAGACTTAATTCTGCTAGTAGGTGATCTTGGAGCAGGGAAAACAGCGTTCACTCAGGGTTTGGGAGAATCATTAGGTGTCACTGATGCTATAACGAGCCCTACATTTATCCTTGCTAGGGCATACACAGGCCGACTCGTACTTCATCACCTTGATGTATACAGAATTGAAGACCTAGACGAAGTGCGAGATTTAGCATTACCGGAATTGCTTGAAGGAGATTCAGTAACTGTCATAGAGTGGGGAGACCAAATAGTTCCTGCAGTGCCACAAAACTATCTCGAAGTGCGCCTTGAGTATGGTTTGGAGGACGATCAGCGGTATTTAACAATTTCTCGTATAGGGGAAAGTTGGAAGAATCGTATGGAGGCGCTTCAGGAAGCCGTTGATGAATGGATAATATCGGAATGATTATTTTAGGAATTGAAAGCGCTACTTCACAGGTTGGGTGTGCAATTGGAGGGCACGAAGGTGTTTTAGCTTCTACTCATTCCTCACGTGGCCGAAGGCACGCTGAGAACCTAACACCTCAGATTGACTTTGTTCGCGAGCAGGCAAGAATAAGCCTGAACGAAATTAGCGTCATTGCTGTTGATATTGGGCCGGGTCTTTATACTGGGCTTCGCGTAGGAGTAGCTACAGCTATATCTATGGCATTTGGACTTGGAGTCCCAATGATCGGAATTTCAAGCCTTGATTTACTCGCATACCCCGTTCGTCATTGTGCAAAACTCATTGTGCCGGCTATCGATGCACGTCGAGGTGAAATTTTCCATGCAAATTATCGTCAAGTCCCCGGCGGAGTCCAAAGAATTAGTGAACCTTCGGTGAGCACTCCAGATGATGTAGCTGCCGATTTGCTAGCTCATGGGAATGAAGCGTTACTTGTCGGTGACGGGGCTATTCGCTATTCGGAAATATTCGCTAATCTTCGAGGCGTTGAAGCTGCAGAGCCAAGCATGGCTTATCCATCAGCCGCATCTATAGTTCAGCTAGCCCATGCAAAAGCCCTTCGCGAAGAATTTGTTAGTCCCACCGAATTAGAACCTATGTATCTAAGAAAACCTGATGCAATAGAGATAGAGCACCAGAAGAAGAAAATATTATGAAACTAGTTCCTGTCACGCGAAAATATATCCAAGGAATAATTGAGATAGATCAGGTTGCTTTCCCTGAGCCTTGGAGCAAAAAACTCTGGCTGAAAGAGCTATCTCGAATGCACCGTTCGTATTATGTAGCGTTGGAAAGCGATGAAGTCATAGGCTATGGAGGTGGCTTACTAGCCGGAGATGATTTTCATATAACTACCATTGCTGTAAAAGATTCAAATCTGAGTAAAGGTGTAGCTACTCAAATAATGATCAAACTACTTGAGGAAGCAATCACGATGGGTGCTACTGATCTAACTCTTGAAGTAAGAGTTGGGAATCTTCCCGCTCAAGCTTTATATAAGAAATTCGGCATGGTTCCTGCGGGAATCAGACGAGCCTACTATCAGTCAGATAATGAAGATGCGTTAATCATGTGGGCTAACGATATTAATCAAGGTCCATACAAGTTACTTTTAGATTCATTAAAGAGACCAAAGGAATCGGTAACACCATGACTGTCAGACTTACTCTTGGTATTGAGACTTCTTGCGATGAGACTGCAGCATCTGTTGTAACAAGTGAGAATATTGTCTTATCTTCAGTGGTTAGCAGTCAGGTTGATCTTCATGCTCGCTATGGTGGGGTTGTTCCAGAGGTAGCAAGCCGAGCTCATGTAGGTTTGGTTAATCCTGTCATCGCCCAAGCCCTTGTAGAAGCTGGAATTGAGTACAAAGATATTGATCTAATAGCAGCTACAAAAGGACCAGGGCTGGTCGGCTCTTTGTTAGTCGGGGTTAGCGCTGCCAAAGCTTTATCGCTTGTTTGGGACAAACCGTATATAGGAGTCAACCATCTCGAAGCTCATCTCTATTCTTGTTTTCTAGAGGAACCAGATATGGAACTCCCACTCATCGTTTTGTTGGTTTCTGGTGGTCATACCATTTTAGTTTCTATGCAAGACCATATGGAATATTCAATCCTTGGACAAACGCTTGATGATGCCGTTGGGGAGGCATATGACAAAGTTGCAAGGTACTTAGGATTGGGGTACCCAGGGGGTCCCGAAATTGATCGGTTGGCAGAGAAAGGAGATGACTCTATCGAATTTCCTAGGCCAATGATTAAAGAAGGATTCGATTTTAGCTTTAGTGGCTTAAAAACAGCAGTAATAAATTATGTTCGAAAAAACCCAGAAACTCCTACAGAAGATATAGCCTCGTCGTTCCAAGAAGCTGTTGTTGAAGTTCTAATCACTAAAGCTCGTAAAGCAGCGTTAGAAACAGGTGCAAAAGGTCTGTGTATTGGAGGTGGTGTAGCTGCTAATTCAAGACTACGTGAGGCCATATATGATATTTGCCTTGAGGATGGGATTCATCCATTCGTCCCAAGTCGAGCCTACTGTACAGATAATGCAGCAATGGTTGCAGCTACCGGTTGGCTCAGATTTAAAAAAGATGGACCTGATCCTCTTAACAGTGGAGCGGATTCTAATTTAAAACTTCCATCTGGAGAATAACGTCCTAATACACGTTGAGTAGCTAGGGTTTTCACCCGAAATTACGCTTTTCGATTAAAATAAGGTAACACTTATATTATGAGTTCTTCTTCAATAACTACCCAAGATAAATCTGAACAAGAATCACAATTGCTAGAACTTGTAGAAGAGTTTTTAAAGAAAAATAATCCTTCTTCGATGGATAACAAAGATTTTCGTGGAGCGCGTTATGACATGGGCCTCGCTTGGGTTCATTTACCCAAAGGTGAAGGAGGTTTAGGATTACGACCTAGTTTACAGAGGATCGTTGAACGGAAAATGCGAGAAGCTGGTGCTCAACCGACTGACCCAACAACTTTCTTTATGTCTTTGGCTGGTCCTACCATCTCGACTCATGGAACGAGTGAACAGAAAGAACGGTTCCTTCGACCTATGTATACAGGTGAAGAAAGGTGGTGTCAGTTATTTTCTGAACCTGGTGCCGGTTCTGATTTCGCCGGCCTTGCTTGTAAAGCTGAAAGAGATGGAGATGAGTGGGTAATTAGCGGACAAAAAGTGTGGAATACCCTCGCACACTTAGGAGATTGGGGAATGCTAGTCACAAGAAGCAACCCAGAACTTCCGAAACACAAGGGTATGACGTATTTTGCTCTGGATATGCGAGCTGAAGGAGTCGAAGTTAGGCCATTACGCCAGATCACCGGTGAGGCAGAATTTAACGAGGTATATATAACTGAAGTAAGAGTCCCTGATTCTTGCAGAATAGGGGATGTTGGGGAAGGATGGCGTGTCGCATTAACGACGTTAATGAACGAGCGGTCCGCGATTGGTGGTAGCAGCGGAGGATCTACATCTCAACCAGGAGTTGGACCTATTGGGGATGCTGTCGAGATCTGGAAGAATTTGCCATCCAGTAGTAAAAATAAAAAAACTCTGGATGACCTAATGACCCTATGGGTTAAGTCAGAAGCATTACGGTTAACTAATCAACGAGCTTCCGCAGCTGCTAAAGCAGGAAATCCAGGGCCGGAAGGCTCTATAGGGAAACTAGCTTCCGCTGAGTTAAATAAAGAGATTTACGAACTATGTTTGAATATGCTCGGCCCCTCTGGACAAGTGGGGTTTGACTATACCTTTAGGCGACCTGAGCTACTTTCCACTGATGGTTCAATTCATGGACCACGGTATGCCTTTCTTCGTGTTCGTGCTAACTCTATAGAAGGTGGAACTTCTGAAATTATGCGAAATATTTTGGGTGAACAGGTCCTTGGACTTCCCGGAGAGCCACGTGTAGACAAGGAGATACCGTGGTCGGATGTTCCGCGGAGTTAGAGCTTTCAAAATAATTTCAAAATTGATTACCCATCTGATTTCCAGTTTGGGTCACGCCCAGTTACGCTAACCAGCTTTTCGACCGTATCTGCATCAGCTTTTGAAGATATCGGATGTTTATATCGCTCTGGGCTTTGAGATCTTACTGCCGGAACAAGTCTTTCGGCGACAAAGAGAACATATGCTGCCTGTTCTTCGTCAATAAGATGATTAATGTTGCAAGCTTTACTGATATCCCAAGTCAGTATCGTGGTATCAAAGATTCTCGCATTCAACACCGCTTTTGCTTTTGCTTCTCCGATAGTTGAGGTTGCCATACCGGATAATGCGCCAGGAGATCTCCAAGCATCTCGGCATTTTTTTGCAGCAGAAATGTAGACCCCTAATGGGTCATCGCCAATTATCTCTTTGGGATTTACTAAATCGAGATCTGGGTCAGGAGGCTGACGAAGTCCGAAACCCGCAAAAAGAAGGGTTGAAGCTACAAGCTTGTTGATAATATTTCTTACATTCCATAGGTCGCATGGAGTAGGGAGAGTCATTTGATCTAAGTGAATTTTGGAAATTACAGCAGTTGTTCGTGACTGGGAAAGATCTAGCATCCTCAACGGATCGGGCGAATTCGACATACCCAAGAATTAGCACCTTTTCACAGGAAGTGCATATCTGGTTTAGCACCGATTCTGAACTTGAAAGAACGTATACTATTTCACTTGCGGCCTTCAAAGGCCTAGGCTTACTATGAATAATTTTTTGGAGGATAATCCATGAGCGAAAACGCACAACGAGCATATGAAGCGATGCAAAAGACCGTTGGGTCAGATCCCGTCGCAGGGGAATGGTTTGAAATAACACAAGAAAGGATCAATGACTTCGCTGATGCGACTATTGATCATCAATTTATCCATGTCGATATTGAGCGAGCTTCTCAAACCCCTTTTGGGGGAACGATAGCGCATGGTTTTTTGACTCTCTCGATGCTTGTGCACTTATCTACGACCATTCCAGTAGATGAATCTTACCAAGATATAGGCGGTGTTTTGATGGGCATTAATTACGGGTTGAACAAAGTACGATTTATCAATCCTGTGCCAGCTGGTTCAAAAGTACGAGCGACTTCACAAGCGGTAGATGTTTCCTTAAAAGGGAATGCTGTAGATCTTACAAGAAAAATGACGGTAGAAATCGAAGACCAAGATAAGCCCGCCTTAATTGCTGAATGGATCGGTAGGACAGTTTTTTCATGAGCGTTCCTGTCGATATCGACAATTTAGATAATGCACTAGATGAGTATGGGCTTAGTGCTTTCCTTGTTTCTACTGGTGATGATGGCCATCCGCATATTACCCATGTTTCGCTGTCCATCTGTTCCGATGGCCTTCTTTGTGATATTGGAAGAAAGACTTCTAGAAACGCGTCGAGTAGGCCTTCAGCAGCGATGTTCTGGCCACCTATAAAATTTGGGGGCCACAGTTTGATCGTAGACGGGGTTGTAAGTGTTGCAGAGAAACCTGAAGGTGGTTTCCAAGGAGTATTCAAACCTAAATCAGCGATTTTGCACCGCTCAAATCCGCCATCAGAAGAACCGACTCAAGAAAACTGTTCGAACGATTGTCGTCCGATAAGTGCGAAGAAGGTATGAGCCATGGACTATAAAAAATTCGGTAGGACTGGGCTAAAGGTTTCTCGTCTGTGTTTAGGAACAATGACTTTTGGTAATCAGTGTGATACCGCCCAATCACATGAAATCCTTAACTACGCTCTCGAATCAGGTATTTCGTTCATGGATACAGCTGATATTTATCCGGCGAATGGGGTACCTGAAGATATTGGGAAAACTGAGAGCATTATTGGTGAATGGCTTGGCCCATACCGCGATGATGTAGTGTTAGCAACTAAATTCTTTGCCCCCACAGGCTCAAATCCTTGGCAGGGGGGATCTAGTCGAAGGAATATTGTAGATTCGGTTGAAGCTTCTTTGAGAAGGTTACAAACAGAATACATAGATCTTTATCAAGTTCATTTTCCGGATTACGAGACACCGATCGAAGAGACATTAGGAACTTTGGATGACCTCGTTCGCCAAGGGAAGATTCTCTACGCCGGCTGTTCTAATTACCCTGCATGGTATTTAGCCTTAACACTAGGTATTTCCGAAACGAATGATTTGGTTCGCTTTGACTGTGTTCAACCCAGATATAACTTGCTTTTTAGAGAGCCCGAACGCGACCTGTACAATCTTTGCGATTTTAAAGACGTTGCTGTTATTCCATACAATCCATTAGCAGGGGGACTTCTTACTGGAAAGCATTCCCGTAAAGGGCCAATTGATGGAACGAGATTTACTCTCAAGGGAGGTCAGGGAAAACGTTATATGGATCGATATTGGGCGGATGAATATCACGAAACAGTCGATTTGATCCGCCCTGTAGCTGAACAAGCAGGAGTTTCGCTAGCCCAGCTCGCAATTGGATGGGTGTTAGCCAACCCCACTGTGACATCGCCAATAGTTGGTGCGACAAGTCCCGGTCAGCTTGATGATGCTATTCGAGCGGTTCAAGAACCATTAGATAAAGAAATCGTTGAAATGCTTGACGCTATTACAAGCGAATTCCGAAAAGGTGATACGAGTATTCAATTTCGGAAAGCTGACTATAAATAAAACATTGATGGTTTTAAGGCTTAGCCTTCGTTAAGAAGTGTTTTTATTTCGTCCATAATGACACCAACATTAATGATGTCGTCATTACTTGGTAGTTTAATTGGATGTCCAAACTTGACGGTTATTGTCGGTCGTGAAAATTTCAACCGTGGGAATGCTTTGCCCATTGGCCAAACTTTGTCAGTGCCTTCGATAGCTATAGGAAGAATAGAAACATTTGCGGCGGTTGCTATTCTGGATATTCCCGGCCTTCCTTGACCAACTCCATCTGGTCGATCGACTTCAGGAACTAGTCGACCTTCTGGCATTATTGCAACTGAGTATCCTTCACTTAGAAGAGAAACAGCTAGGTTCTCCGCTTCTTGCCTCGTAGCTTTCGAAGCTGGGATACACCCGTTACGTTTCAGCCAACCTCCGATTACAGGCTTTTCAAAAAGATCAGCTCGTATGAGACAATGGCATGTCAATCCCAGTTCATATAAGCATTTCCATGCGATGATGAAATCGAAAAAACTTCTGTGGTTCGCTGCAAGTATAAAAGGTTCTCCATCTGGGATAATGAGCTGTTCTTGTGTTTCAACCTTCGCAAAAATACTCGTCAAGAATGATAAAGCTCTCCCGTTCCTTAGAAAAGAACGGACTTGTTTAATTGGCTTTGATTTATGTTGATCCATGATCTCTATTCCTGCGGCTTTGCCACTTCTGCGCTTAAATCAGGTATTCGTAGTTCTCCTTCGACAGTTTGGCCGCCAAGATCTAGAAAACGCTGCATCAGCATTTGGCCGTTCTCCGAATAACATAGTTTAGAGAATTGAACGCTTTCTTCTAAAAGCCCACTTATCGGTGAGGGGACAGAATTAAGAAGAGAATTTTTAGCTCCTATAACGGCAGCATGATCAAAGCTAGCAATGCGATCTGCAAGCCACGTTACATACTCGTCAAGTTCGCTGAGTGGTAACGCTCTGTTGAAGTATCCCCATTCCTCTCCCATTTGCGCATCAAGATCTAATCCACCAAAAATGAGCTCAGCTGCTCGACCATATCCCATTAAGGAGGGAAGTCTCTGAGTGCCTCCTCCTCCGGGAATAATACCGATCGGTACTTCCATCTGGTTCATTTTTGCTAATCCAAGGGCAGCGAAACGCATGTCACATGCCATAGCAATTTCGCTGCCTCCACCTCCAACTCTTCCAGCTATTTTACAAATTGTTACTTTGGGGAGAAGCCTTAATCGCTCACAAAGTTGGTCAAATATATTCAACTCTTCTGTCGTGGTTCCCGTTGTTTCTACTGGGGTCTCTAGAAGCGCTGTAACGTCAAAATGGGCAAGAAAGAAGTCCGGATTAGCGCTTTGGAAAACAACTACGATGCTTTCCTCCTCTTTCTCAAGCCAAAGAGATAATCTGATGAGATCTGATAAGAGGGATTTTGTGATGAGGTTGATCGGAGGGTTGTCGATCGTTACCCAAATGACCCCTTCTTTTGAAGAGATCGTAAGGTGGTTGTACTCCGGAGCTTGATTATCCAACACGCACCACGACTTTACCCCATGTTTTCCTATCGGCGAGATCCTGAATAGCTTGTGCCCCATTCTGGTACTCATAAGGTGGAAAAATAAGAGGGTCCACTTCTCCACTGCCAGCTAATTGGAGGACAGATTTCATTTGATTATGAAGTGACTGGGGATTTCTACCTAGCGACGCTCCCCAATGCACTCCGACGACACTGTAGTTCTTCAATAGGATATGATTTGCTGGTAGGTCTGGAATTCCAGCAACGAAACCAATGATAAGTAGACGGCCATCCCATGCCATACACCTTCGAACATTATGCGTTGTTTCGCCTCCTACAGGGTCATAGGCAATATCCACTCCTCCGCCACTTTGATCTCGTACTTCGTCTACCCATTCTGTGTTTATTTGATGGTCAATAACATGATCGGCCCCGAGTAATTTAGCTTGGCTAGCTTTCTCCTCGCCGCCTGCGATAGCGATAACTTTTGCTCCAGCGGCTTTTCCAAGTTGTATCGCCGCAGATCCTGTTCCTCCAGCAGCGCCAGTTACTAGTAGCGTTTCCCCTGCTGATATTTGAGCACGATCATGAAGGGCGAACCAAGTAGTCCCGTAGTTCACGGGTATTGCTGCTGCTTTTTCCATTGGTACCTTTTCTGGGATTTTCCATAGGCCCATTTCGTTGACGTTTACTTGTTCTATCAGTCCTCCTCCAAGCATCATTACCTTGTCTCCAATTTCAAGAGAGGTTACATTCTGTCCAATCGCTGAGACAGTACCGGAACTTTCACCACCAGGCGTCCAAGGTAGTGAAGGTTTAATCTGGTATTCGCCCCGGCATTGAAGAACGTCTGGGAATGAAATCCCAACAGCCTCAATCGAAACTGTGACTTGTCCAGCATCGGGTTCAGGAGCATCTGGTATTTCACATAACTCAAGTTTCTTTATTGGATCTCCTAGTTCATGTAGTTGCCAGGCACGCATGAGGGTCACAACTCCTTCCAAAGTTGGATACTTTCTTCCGTTATTTGTATTCTGCAAATATTGAATCCGTCAAACTGAAAGTTAAAAATGGAACGCTCGAAGACATCTGAGGATTTCTCATTAGTTCAAGTTGCTGAAGGAATTCATGTCTGGTTGGCACCTAATGGGTCATGGGGCATGAGCAATGCGGGATTAATCCTCGATGGAAGAGAATCGATGATCGTTGACACTATGTTTGATCTTCATCTGACGAGATCGATGTTGGATGCAATGGCGACTGTAGAACCCCAGCTTCAACATCATGTTGATGTTTTGATAAACACCCATGCAAATGGTGATCACTGCCATGGTAATGAGTTAGTTCCTACTGGCAGAATAATAGCTTCTGAGGAAACTTCTGCCGAAATGGATGAACTACCGCCGTCAGTTTTGTCTGCCATGGTTGAGAGGTTCAAGGAAGACCCTTCCTCTCTTGGTCGGTACATACAGCATGCATTCGGCGGGTTTGATTTTTCCAACATTACGATGCGATTACCAACTGAGACTTTTACGAATGAGATGTTACTGACTGTTGGAGATATCGAGATAAGACTCTATGAAGTAGGCCCAGCACATACTAGAGGGGATGTCATCGCTTATATTCCTTCCCGAAATGTTGTTTTCACTGGCGATATTTTGTTTAACCTTGAGACCCCTATTATGTGGTCTGGACCGGTAGGTAACTGGATAGATGCTTGTGATCGAATAGCTTCTTTTGATGCGATAACAGTTCCAGGCCATGGTCCAGTAACAGATCGTGCGGGTGCTTTAGAAATGCGCAATTTTTGGGTCTTGCTCCGCGATCAAACCAAAGAAAGGTTTGATGCGGGAATGGGCGTTCTTGATGCTGCACGAGATATAGATCTCGGCCCATATTCTGGTTGGGGGGGCACAGAGCGAGTATTCCTTAACGTTAATTCTCTGTATAGAGAATTCGGGAGTGAGCAGGTCGTTCAGGACGTTATGGGATTGTTTGCGGAGATGGGCGCTATTTGGACTTTAGAAAACGACTTACCGGCCAACTAGGAGACTAGTTAGCCGGTAAGAGATTGGCCCATGGGGGATGGACCACTAGAAAGGTTCTTGTTTAGACTTTCTTTGTTTTATCACTTTGCTTCCCCTTATTTTTCAAGTGAGGGCCGCGATCCTTGTCTTTCTTTTCAGGGATACTGTTGACGATCTCAGTGGCTCTATCTGGGATCCCAGATGCTTTTTCTGCAGCCTCTTCCGGGGTTATCTTTCCATTAGCGACAGCTTGATTCAGCCGTTCGGTCATAGCGGAGATAATTGCATCGGTGACTGTTGTAGAACTTATTCCATTCGCTTCGGCTGTCTCACCTAGAGTTTGCCCATTAGCGAATCCTTCTTTGACGACTTCATGATCCAATCCAATCTCAAGAAGAACCTCGCCTAGAAATGCTCTCTTTTTAGGGCCGCGATCCTTGTCAGCTTCTTCTTGGCTGATTTCTGGTTCAAGAGATGGGGGGTCATCTTGAGCAGATGCCAAAAGTGGAATAGCTACCAGGGAGCCTCCAAAGAGAGAAGCAGCCACAACAGCTATAGTGAATGTTTTTTTCAAAGTCATATGGACTTTCCTTTCATAGGGGTTAGTCCGTATTGTTTCTTATTGTAGTAAGGGTTTCCTTAAGAGAAGGTAAGAATCTTTTAAGAACTTTATTTCCTTAAGGATTTATCTTCTTGTTGTCTAGTAGCGAAGAAACTATCGATCGCAAACAGGATCAAGCCGGACCAAATGACTGCGTAACCTATAAATCTGGTGTTGTCGAAGGCTTCCCCATAGGCAAAAATCCCAAGAAGTAGCTGAAGAGTTGGCGTTATGTATTGTAAAAGACCAAGAATGCTTAGCGGTATTCTTCGAGCTGAAGAAGCAAATAACAATAACGGGACCCCTGTCGCGATTCCTGAAAGCAGTACCAATAAAGTTACGCCGGAACTAATACTTAGGTTGTCAGTTGCATTTCCTCTAATAAGCAAGAACAAAAGAGCGGGCAAAACCACAGTAGAGGTTTCAATTGTTAATCCGGTAAGCGGGCCAGCTGGCGCTACCTTTCGTATAAGTCCATATAGGGCGAAGGAACATGCAAGAGAAACAGAAATCCATGGGAACGAACCAAGGGCAAAGGTAAGCCATAAAACCCCTAATGCGGCGAAGCAAACGGATACCCAAACAACTGAACGAAGTTTTTCTCGAAGGATTACTACACCTAAGAAAACATTCATCAGAGGATTCATGAAGTAGCCGAGTGATGCGTCGACAACATGGTTACTATCTACTGCCCAAACAAACATTCCCCAATTGAATCCAATAAGAACCCCACATATCACTCCCGCTAGAAGCCCGTTTCGGGAAGAGACTACTAACCGAAGTTCTTTACCCTTCCCAAGTAGAACTATCGCTGCAACGGTGAAAATATATGTACAAATTATGCGCCACGAAAGTACATCAAACGCATCAATTTTTGTTAGTGCTTTCCAGAAGATGGGGGATAGACCCCACAGGATATATCCTGTTAGTCCAAACCATATTCCTCGGGTTATTTCGTTAGGCATGTTTAGTCCGGTCTTCCTTTCGCCTAGCGAAACCCTGTCAATCTGCCAATAATCGAAATAAGAGCTTCCCTGTAGCCTAACGTGGTTCGCTCATTTGCTACGGTTACTGTTCAAGTATGAGACTTTCAGAATTTCTAGGAGGGGCAGCAGCTTCATTGTTGCTGATTTTGATACCGGGCTGTGGTTCGCCATCGGTCTCTAGTGAAACCTATGGAGATTCTATCTCTTCTGATGTTGATCAGGGCTTACTTTCCTCTGCCTTTATCATTCACGGCCTTGCTTGCCAGAGGAAAGCTTCAGGGTCTGGTGTTTTGGTAGAGCAAGGAATTCTTACAAATGCCCATGTAGTAGCTGGAACGGAGGATTTATATGTCATTGATCATAATGGGAATGAATACCAGTCACGACTTGTCTCAATAGATTCTCAAACTGACCTTGCGTTGCTTCATGTTGAGGGTCTTAATGTTCCTCCACTCGCTGTAGCGAGCCCTGAAAAAGGTATGAAAGGAATCGCTCTTGTCGGAGGAGATGGCTTGATCAAAGCCATCCCAGCAACGATTGATCGTTTGGTAGAAATAAATATTGCGGATATTTATGGAGAAGGAGAATATCGCCGAAAAGGAATGCAATTAAATGCTGATATTGCTTCAGGAGACTCTGGAGGGGCAATAGTAAATGGATCCGGAGAAGTTGTTGGTCTAGTTTTTTCTCGCTCCAGTAATAGGAATAATGTTTCTTATGCTGTGTCAAGTGAAGAATTCAGTCTTGTGACCGAGAATCTTTCATTTAATGGTATCGATAGCGGGGAATGTCTAAGAAAATGATGATGGAACAACTACCTAAGGTGGAATGGTAAAATTTCTTTAAACATGTAAAACTGTAATTTAAGCTGTGGAGGGAACATGAGCAGAGAAAAGATTGTCGAATTAACGCGAAGCCATGTTGAAATAATGAAGAGTGGGGATTTACCTCTCGCTGATGATGTTTTTCGTATCCCTGTAACTAACTATTTTGATCCTGATCGTTGGGAAGCTGAGATGGATCTTATCTTTAAGCGGGTTCCCCTCGTACTTGGATTTAGTGTTGAGATTCCCAAGGCGGGTGATTACAAGGCAATGGAAGTCGCTGGAGTTCCACTCATCCTCGTTCGTGGCAGGGATGGGCTAATCCGCGGTTTCGTTAATATGTGTAGTCATCGTGGTGCTCAAATTATGGACAATGGGAATGGGAATGCGAGAAGCTTCTCATGCCCTTATCATGCTTGGACTTACAACCTCACTGGTGATCTTGTTGCTATTTTGGATGATCAAGACTTCGGTGAAGTAGATACTTCCTGTTTGGGTTTAACGCCGTTAAATGTGGAGGAACGAGTGGGAATAATTTGGGGGTCGATTACACCTGGTGTGGAGCTTCACCTTGATGAATTCTTGGCTGGTTACGACGATTTACTAGATAATCATGGTTTAGAGGATTGTGTGTTCGTAGGGCGGCAAACCCTAGAAGGGCCGAATTGGAAAGTGGCGTACGACGGCTACCTCGATCAATACCATCTTCCCATTCTCCATGGAGAAACATTCGGGCGTGATTATTGCAACGTCGCTAAATTCGTTTATTGGGGTCCTCACCAACGTATGCAAGTTCCGGATTATCGACATCTCGACCTAGCAGGAACTCCTGAAGAGGAATGGCCTATGGCTATGCTCACCAGCGGTGTATGGACTATTTTCCCCCACATCTCTATTGCATCATTCGGTTTGGAGGATGCGCGTTATCGCGAAGGAGGAAAGATCTATCAAGTTTCTCAGCTTTTCCCTGGTTCTGATCCTGACACTTCGATTACACATCAGAACTTCTTAGCGACGTTTGAACCCAATGAAGAACAAATGGAACAAATCGAAAAACGAAAATCTTTTCTTCGTTATGTCGTTGCTGAGGANGATTATTTCACGGGGAATCGTATCCAGAAAACCGTGAAAACCGGAGCGAAATCTCATTTNATCTTCGGTCGTAACGAAGGGGGCCCTCAACGTTTTCACCGGTGGACAGATGCACTATTGACAGCTGTTCAAGAGGAAGAGCTTCTAGAACTATATAAAACCGGTATTGGGTAATTTTCTAGAAAGTACCTTCAAAATTCGCTGATTTTTCGGTCAGTACAGGTGCATATCGGTAATCCGTTTGTTATTTCACGCATATTGCGCCGAATGAACTCACTAGAATAGAGATGTGAGAGGAATACTTAATTGCGCTGGATACATCCCAAGTAGATATCTAGAAAGATCGTCCATACAAGAATTTATGGGCATCAATGTGCCTGCAGGAATGCGCTCAGTAGCTTCATATGACGAGGACACTGCAACCATGGGTGTTGAAGCAGCTCGTAACGCTCTTCTTCCCCTAGAAGAGGATACAAAACCGACAGCTTTATGGTTTTCTTCTTCTAACCCCCCGTATATGGACAAAACAAATGCAAATGTAATCCATGCTGCTCTTCGGCTTGATAAACATACTGGAGCATATGACTTTGGGGGGGCAGAGAAATCGGGAGTTGGAGCTCTTAAGTCAGCTCTAAACTCAACAGAGACTTTGCTACTAGTTCAATCTGATGTCCGTTCAGGGCTGCCCTCTAGCGAAGATGAGATATATGGAGGGGACGCAGCTTCAGCAATGCTTATTGGCAGTGAAGATGATGGACCTCTTATAGCCCGTTACCTTGGAGGGGCCTCAACTAGTGAAGAATTTATAGATAGATGGAGAGACCCTAGCGAGACACATACTAAAAGTTGGGAAGAACGATTTGTAGTATCCCAGTATCTTCAGTTAATAGACTCGGCTTGGAAGCAGGCTTTGGCAACGACAAGTCTAACTTTAGAGCAAATCAGCACCGTTGTTATTTCCGGATCTAACAAAAGGGTGAAAAATCAGATCGCAAAATCCCTTGAAGCGACGAACGTCCGAGGTGATTTATTTGAAAGCGTAGGGATAGCTGGTGCAGCAGACGCAACCCTTTTATTAACGCACGCATTGGAGACTTCACAATCTGGAGAAATTATTGCGCTTATTGTTCTGTCCGATGGAATTGAAATACTCATATTTGAAGCTGGAGAGATTAGAAATCAACATCCAGCCACGATTTCCTCACAACTCAACTCCCGAGATGAAATAACTTATCAGCGTTTCTTGCAATGGAAGGGAAACCTTAAAGTGCAACCTCCGAATCGGCCTGCCCCATCACGTATCTCAGCCTCTGCAGCAGCAAGGGAATCAGAGTGGAAACACGGTTTTGTTGCATCGAAGGGTGATGAGAGTGGACTAGTGCATATGCCTCCAGCACGAGTTTCTGCTAGCCCAGAAGATCAAATAGATGCCATGAGTTCAATTTCTATGGCAAATACTTCTGGCCATGTTGTCACTTATACCATTGATCGCCTTGTCTATTCTGAAAGCCCTCCAGTTGTTTTTGCCGTTGTCGATTTCGTGGGCGGTGGCAGAATGCCTATCGAAATAACTGACGTAGATTCAGACAATGTTTCTATTGGCATGGAAGTAATCCCAACATTCCGAAAGGTGTTTACTGCTGACAGTATCCACAATTACTTTTGGAAAGTTCGGCCTAAGCGAATATAAAGGGGATAGCGGATGGCTTCAAATGGCATAAAAGACAAAGTAGCTATTATCTCAATTGGGTGCACGCCTTTTCGTGAACACTGGGACAAGAGCAGGGATGACTTAGTTATTGATGCGACCAAAGAAACGTTGGGCTATGTAAGTCTTACCACCTCAGATATCGATGCCTATTGGATAGGGACAGCCCAAAGTGGGATGAGCGGTCTCACATTATCGATGCCTCTTAAGCTCGAAGGAAAACCGGTAACCCGTGTAGAAAACTTCTGTGCTACAGGATCCGAGGCATTACGACAAGCTTGTTATGCCGTAGCAAGTGGGGCGTACGATATTGCGATGGCGGTAGGGGTTGAAAAGGTCAAAGATAGTGGCTATCAAGGCCTTAACGCATTTCCGTATCCCACTGCAGGAACTAATCGGACATTAACAGCTGCAGCAATGTACAGTCTTGTGCTTCCCGCATACGCAGAGAAGTATGGAATTGACGAGGATGAACTTCGGATGGTCGTTGCGAAAATAGCTGAAAAAAATCATTTCAATGGAGCACGAAACCCACTTGCGCAATTCCGTCGAGAAATGAGTGCTGAAGCAATTTGCGACATGGCTGCCGTCGCAGGACGGCTGAGCGTATTTGATTGCGCCGGTGTAGCTGATGGTGCTGCGGCTGCAATTGTCGTACCCGCAGAGAAAGCATATAGCTACACGGATAAACCACTGTTTATCAAAGCACTTTCGTTTGTGTCCGGTAACGGTAGCGGTCTAATGGACCCTGAATACGATTACACAACTTTTCCGGAATGCGCTGCAGCAGCAAATGATGCTTATTCTCAAGCTGGTGTTTCAAACCCAAGAGAAGAACTTGCTTTAGCAGAAGTGCATGATTGTTTTACTCCCACGGAGTTGATATTGATGGAAGACCTCCGATTTTCCGAAAGGGGAGAAGGTTGGAGAGATGTTCTTAGTGGTGACTTTGCTCTAGATGGTGCCTTGCCGGTTAATACAGATGGAGGGTTAAAGAGTTTCGGCCACCCAGTAGGTGCGTCAGGAATTCGCATGCATTATGAATGCTGGCTCCAGCTTCGACGAGAAGCACCGGACGATAGACAGATTGAGAATACATCCAAGACTCTAGGACTGGTCCACAATTTAGGTGGGTATCCAGGTGAGATGGTTAGTTTTGTTTCTATTATCGGGACAGAGAAGGGTTAGGGGGCTCTATGGCAGTAGCTGAAGATCAACTTCCTTGGCATTTACGCGGCAACTGGGCGCCTGTTCAAGATGAGATAACGGACAACAAACTCGAAGTTGAAGGTGTAATACCACCGCAGCTTGAAGGCGTGTATATCCGAACTGGGCCTAACCCAAAATCCGGTTATTCCTCCCATTGGTTTACGGGTGATGGGATGGTCCATGGTGTTCGACTCTCGCAGGGGAACGCTGAGTGGTATCGGAACAGATTTGTTCAGACACTTAACGTTACAGGTCGAGAATCCGATGAAGCAGTTGATATTGGTGATTTATCTAGAGGTAGCGCCAATACTCATGTTGTAGCCCATTCAGGGAAAATCCTTTGTTTAGAAGAAGGACATTGGCCTTGGGAAATAGATGGTGAACTTAATACAGTCGGTTTTCAGAATTTCTCTGGGAACTTAAAAACCTCTATGACAGCACACCCTAAAATATGTCCAGCGACAGGTGAATTACTAGCATTTAGTTACTTTTCTTTTGAACAACCATTTCTTACATATCTCCGAGTCAGCCCTGATGGGGCAGTATTGCAATCTGAAGGTATTGAAATTCCCAACATGGTTATGATGCATGATTTCAATGTGACCCGAAATTTTGTAATCTTCATGGATCTACCGCTGGTACTGGATCTATCTCTACTCGAAACTGGAGTTCCTTTTGGTTTTGATCCCTCTGCAGGTGCCCGCCTAGGAGTAATGCCAAGAAATGGAACAAATGCAGATATACGCTGGTTCGAAATCGATCCATGTTATGTCTTCCATCCTGTGAATGCTTTCGACAATGATGGAAAGATTGTGATACATGTTTCACGTCAACCTGAGGCTTTTGGTAGTAGTTCAGATGACTACGCTGAGGTAGGTAGACTTTGGCGCTGGACGATTGACTTATCTTTAGGAACAGTAACTGAAGAGCAAATTGATGACAGGCCGGGTGATTTTGGGAGAGTTGCTGACAAGGTTATTGGACTGAATGCGCAATTTGGATATCTGATGGCTATGGCAGGTGAAGGTAACAGCGAAGAACCCGTGTATGGTTCCGCATTATGGAAGTACGATCTCCGCACGGGTGTTTGCCTAGAGCATCACCTTGGAAAGAATGTAAGGGGCGGAGAACCTGTTTTTGCTGCTGATCCGGATTCTGAAGGAGAGGATGAGGGCTGGGTTATTACAATCGTTCATGACGAAAGAGCTAATACCTCAAAGTTGATCATCGTGGATGCACAGGACTTTGAAGCTGACCCTGTTGCCGTTGTCCATATTCCTAGAAGAGTTCCTTACGGCGCTCATGGGAGCTGGATTCCCGACGATAAGCTTTCTTAGTTACTTCCCTTGAAATAACGGATCTCTTCGCTCCGAAGAAGCTTTAATTCCTTCCTTCCAATCTTCGGTTTGGGTCAGACGGGCTTGTTCTGATGCCTCATGGAGAGTTATAGCTTCGATTCTGTCAGCTAAATTTCCTCTGAGTGTCTTTCTAATAGATTCAACGGCTAAGGGGGCAGACATTGCAATTTCCAGTGCAAAAGAAATTGCAGTCCCGCGGCCCTCGTCGAGGGGAACTAACTGGTCACATAGTCCCAGTCTGAAGGCTTCTTCTCCCTTTACTCTTCTTCCAGTAAAGAACATTTCTCTGCTTGCTTGCTGCCCGATTAATTCAGGTAACGTCACACTCAAACCGAAGCCCTGATGGAAACCAAGCCTTGCAAAGTTAGCACTGAATCGGGACTCTGGGGAGGCAACCCTAAAGTCAGCTGTTAACGCTAAGCCTAAGCCTCCGCCAATAGCTGCTCCTTGGATCACGGCAATAATCGGCTTACTGCACCTAAAGATCCTCACAGCACCTGCGTATAGGCCCAGCGTGTCGTTGTCATCAGAGTTCCCAGAAAAGTCAGCGCCTGCACAAAAGTGTTTTCCTTGGGAACAAAGCACTGAAACTCGAACAGCATCATTCTGATCTAGGTGTTCGAAGGTTTCAGCTAAGTTACTGATCAGATTATTGCTGAAAAAATTATTAGGTGGTTTGCGAATTTCAACAATAGCGACATGATCTTTTCTTACAGAAACTTCAATATCATCGCTCATCTCAAATTCCGATCAAACAAAGCGTGAAGGCGTTCCCAATGTCGCTCTGCTGCATCTTTGTTGTAGATTTCTCCTCGTCCCGGAAAGGCAAATCCATGATGAACACCTGTATAAAGTTCGACTCGACCGTTTGCCGATGAATTATCTAACTCTTCCGTCACCTGCGTAACCATTTCCATTGGGACATAATCGTCAAACTCTGCACAAGCAATATAAATTTCTCCGCGGGTTTTATTGAAGCCTAGATGCGGAGAATCAGAAGTATCAGCTACCAGACGTACCCCATAGATCGAAGCTGACGCTTTTATTCTCTCAGGGTATGCAGCGGCAACAGATAAAGCGAACGGACCGCTCATACAGTACCCAACACATCCAACCCGTTCTTGATCTGCGTTCTTTTCAGCTTCGGCAAAATTCATCATTGCTAGTGCATCTTGAACTACCATTCGATTTCCGATACTGGACATCAACTGAAACATTTCTTCCCAACTACTTTTCGTTTCAAAATCTAATTCAAAGTGGTCTGTGGTCCGGTAATAGAGGTTTGGCAACATAACGTAATAGCCCGTTGTTGCAATCCTCCGAGCCATGTCATGAAGCTCTTCACGCTTACCTGGTGCGTCCATGAAGAAAAAAATGGTTGGGAACGGACCGCCTTCCTCTGGAAACGTAATAAAGGTTTCCATGAGGCCTTCAGAAGTTTCAATTTTTATATGCTGCTCGATCATGTTGTGATCATAGATCCCAGCAGGCTAAAAGACTTCGTCGTTGTGAAAAAGAAATTTATTCTTAACCGCGCTATAAATGCTATATACGAATAGGAGGAGAGATATGGTTGTGCTAGCAGGAAAGACAGCTTTAGTAACTGGTGCAGCATCAGGAATCGGCGAGGGAATGGCGGTGAAACTCGCTGAAACAGGAGCCAATCTAGCCATTTGTGACCTTCAAGAGACGGTCCATGATGTAGCAGAAAAAATAGCTAACGACACTGGAGTGCAGGTTCATGCTGACGTCGTGGATGTTCGAGACCCAGATCATGTTTTTGGGTTTGTCGGAGAAGCAAATTCTCACTTCTCTGGTCTTGATATAGTGATAGCGAATGCTGGAGTATGGAGTCCTACTGACCCTGTTGAAGATCCCAAAGAAAAGACCGTAGCGGATTGGGAGTTATTAGTCGATACCAACCTTAAAGGTGTTTATTTGACTGGAAGAGCTTCTATTCCTCACCTCGTATCAAATGGTGGAGGTTTTATTCTCAATATCGCTACCGACCATATTTGCCCTCCTCCTGGGTTCGCTACGGGCGGGGGAACACGCATGGATGTCTACGATGCTTCAAAATGGGGGATAAATGGCTTGACACAGAGTTGGGCTAAACGATTAGCTGGAGATGTCATAAGAGTAAATGCGTTCTGTATGGATGCTACGGACTCTGCAATGATTAGATTTGCTTCAGGTAAATTCAATCGCGATATGTCTGAAGAAGTTATAAATACGTGGATGAAACCCCACCAGATCGCCGATCTTATGCTTCAGCTATATGAGGAAGGCCCTCAAGGCCGTACAGGAGAAAATATAGGTATCTGGTTAAATCACCCTATAGAGTTACCGCCTGAGAGAGAAGTCCTTCCTTCTCGCCATCCATAGGAAACTTCATGAGGATAGGACTTTCTATAGCATCTGCTTCATTCGAATCAGATCCCTATATAGGAGCACAATCAATTATTGAGCGTGCCAGAGAAGCTAATCAAGTGGGACTAGATTTGCTTTCACTTG
>PAZD01000030.1 GCA_002715405.1 Acidimicrobiaceae bacterium | reverse complement strand
AATTATTGAGCGTGCCAGAGAAGCTAATCAAGTGGGACTAGATTTACTTTCACTTGGTGATCATCATTTAACTCCAATCAACTACTTCCAGAATATCCCCATGCTCGGCCGGTTGTTAGCGGAATGGCAGGCTGGTCCTGTGGGTTGCTTATTCCTTCTTCCTCTTTGGAATCCAGTTTTGGTGGCAGAGCAGGTTGGGACTTTGGCGGCGCTAACGAAAGCAACGTTTGTAGTCCAGACCGGTGTTGGTGATGGTGAAGAAACTTTCAAGGCCATGGGTGCTTCTGTGAAAACCAGAGGCGCCGACTTGGAGGAAAAGATCGCAATAATCAAGTCGCTTTTTGCAAAAGGTGATTCTGGTCTGCAGGTTAACCCTGTCCCAATGCAGAATATCGAATGGTGGATTGGAGCAAGCACCAGTAAGGAAGGAATTCGCCGAGCAGCCCGCTTGGGTGATGCATGGTATGCGGCCCCATTTTTAGATGCTTCGAAAGCCCGAGAGTTATTAGAGTTCTACCTTGAGGCTTGTGCAGACCTCAATAAGAAACCTAGGCCAATTATTCGCAAAGATGTGATAGTCCTCAAAGATAGAAACAGGGCAGAAGAACTTGGTGACCAACTCATCGAAGAAGGCTATAGGGGTATGCAACGAGATGCCGTCATTGTTGGCAACCCTGAACAAGCGGCAGAGCAATTGCGGCCTTACAAAGACCTTGGCTTTACTGAAGTCACATGTCGGTGTATGGCAATCCCTCAAAAAGAGGCGATTGAGACCATCAGTTTATTGGGAGAAGTTCGTTCGCTTATCAATAGTTAGGTTCGCGGCCATACCTTTGGGCAATGTTCATGTGTGAGAATATCCCCATTTGAAACCGTTTCATGATGGGGTTTTAATGGAGCTCCCTCGCGAATATGGTAGCGAGCGTCATCTCCACAGTACCGAATCGATATTGCTCTCCGTGACTGATCTGTGGAGCGGTTCGCAGAAGCCCCGTGAAGGGTACGAGCATGATGGATAGTCAGGTCGCCAGGAGACAAAGTCGGGGCAGCAACAGCTTTAGAAGGTATCTGGGGAACTCGCTCTCCTTCAGTATTCGGTAGAGGCTCGTCTGAGACGAACCAGTTCGGCCTATATGAGGTTAAATCCTTGTGGGATCCTCTGACGAAACGGATAGCTCCGGTATCGGGAGAAGAAAAATCCAATGGGACCCACACGGTACAGATCTGTTCACCAGACACATGGAAATAAGAAAGATCCTGATGGAATACTGTTTCCTCTGCCGTTTTCGGTTCCTTGACCAGAACAGAATCTTCATAAAGCCACACAGAGTCGCTCTGAAGGATTTGTGCGACAATCTGAGGGATCACAGATTTACATGCGAAATCCGCAAAATCTCTATCATTGATCCAATGATCGGTTCCAGCGACGAATCGGCCGGAACACTCTGATGAAGGAACATTCGGATCGGAAAGGGTACTAGTCGGGGCGATAATAGACCCTAACTCAGAAAGGTCTGTGCTGCTGTCGGCAACGGCTCTCTTAATTGGCTCTTCCATAGATAGGACAAGATTTGGGTTAATTACATCGTGGAGAACAACAAAACCATCACGCCAGAAATCTTTTATAGACGAGTCATCTAAATGCACATCAAAATTAGTCATTGGATTATTTGGGATTCCTTTAACCTGCCTATTTCAGCACTAGTCAATCCAAGTATGTCCTCAAGTATTTGATCGGTGTGTTCTCCCAAACGTGGTGCTGGTGCTGGATTCATCCGGCCGATGCCCTGAAATTCAAGGGGGCTGCTAGGTACTAGGTATTCTCCGATACCGGATTGCTCAATTTTTGTAAACATAGGGTTTGATTCCGAAGCTCTCTTATCATGGTGTACGAGTTCTTTGAACGTTTGATAAGGCCCCCAACACACACCAAGGTCATCCCAAATTTTTTGGATCTCATCAAAATTCCGAGTACTGCACCATTCTTCGATATAAGGGTGTATTTGCTTACGCGCTTTGAATCGGTCGCCTTCATTCTCTGATAAATTAAGCCCTGTTTGAGTTGCGAGTTGTTCCATAGCCTCTGCCATTTCACATGCAGAACATAAGGAGCGCCATTGTTTTTTGGTTATCGCAACAGCGATTACTTTTTTCCCGTCAGCTGTTGTGTAGTCCCGCCCGAGAGCTCCGTAGAGTTCATTCCCGATACGTTCACGTTCAGAGTCAAGAATTTGCGCCTCTGCGATATGTCCAAGGGCAGCGACAGCAGAAAGTGCTACGTCACTTAGGGCTAGTTTGATGAATTGCCCTTCTCCTGTTCGATCTCTGTGACGACCGGCGGCGAGAAGACCCATTGCTGCTGTCTGCCCACATACGATATCCCACGCCGGTAGAACGTGATTGATAACGCCGGTATGTCCCTCCGGTCCTGTCACGGAGGGGTAGCCTATAGCCGAATTTACGGTGTAATCAAGTGCGGTTGTTCCATCATGATTTCCAACGACGTTCAACATGATCAGATCTTCGCGAGTTGCGCTAAGGCTCTCATAAGATAGCCAGCCCTTGGTGGGGAAGTTGGTAAGGAAATACCCGGAATCCTCATCCGGAGCACCGATTAGTTCCTTGAGAAGCTCTTGCCCTTCCTTAGACCTGAAATTAACCTGAATCGATTTCTTTCCTTTATTAAGTCCAGCCCAGTAAAGCGATGATCCATCTTCGGTTAATGGCCATCTTCTATAGTCCAAGCCACCACCAATAGGGTCAAATCTGATTACCTCAGCGCCAAGTTGCGCTAACGTCATTCCACCGGAAGGCGCAGCGACGAAAGCGGAACCCTCAACGACTCTCATGCCGTCCAATGGTCCAGTCATTTGTTCCCCTCGTCTTCGATTCCAAGTGATTTCTGTAGAAACCTTAACTGTATTCGTAAAATATTTTCAGCGACAGTTTCCTGCGGAGTCATATGGGTAACACCAGAAAGTGGAAGTACTTCATGGGGTTTTCCAGCCTCTAAAAGAGCTTGGGAAAGCTGAAACGTATGCGCTGCAACAACGTTATCGTCAGCTAAGCCATGAATTAGGAGTAAGGGACTCTCTAAATTGTGTACCTCAGTAGATAGATTTGTGTTGTTGTAATTCTCAGGGTTATCTAGCGGATGCCCAAGATAACGCTCAGTGTAATGAGTGTCATAGAGCTCCCAGTCAGTCACTGGAGCTCCTGCCACAGCAGCATGGAATATATCTGATCTTCTTAGTACTGCTAGGGCAGCAAGATAGCCGCCGAACGACCAGCCGCGGATTCCCACTCGATCAAGATCAAGGCATTCATAGATCTCCGCTGCTGCAGATAGTGCGGCAATCTGATCTTCTAAGGCAGGAGTTGCGAGATCTCCATACACTTCTCTTTCAAATGAGGGTGAACGACCCGGTGTTCCCCGACCATCGCTGACAATTACAGCGAAACCTTGATCCGCAAACCATTGGGAAACTCCAAATAGGCCCTGTGCACAACGCACTCGTTGCGCATGTGGGCCTCCGTAAGGATCAAGAAGAATCGGAATCGGCATACTGCCGTCATGGTTTTGAGGGAATAGAACCACAGATTCAAGTTTGTTCTCGCCCAGTCGATGGAAGTTTACGTTGAGAGAGATGATTGGTTTTTCTGATAGATCTTGAATTTCCGAAATAGGGGAATCCCCTTCAAAGATTGTTGTTTTGACTCCATGAACATCCATATTTCGGGATTGGATCACAGTGATTACTCCATTAGAGGCAGCATCGTGGACTCCAGAGTCTTCAGTAAAGGCGGTTCTTTTCCCTTCGAAATCAAAGTGCACAATGTGTTGCTCCAATGGGCTTGTACTGACTGCAGCAAGTACACCTTCTTCATTGCAGTGGACTAGAGATCGTACTTGGAGGTCATCACCTGATATTGGCTGATTATCTATCACCAGCGATCTTGCATTACCCCGATCCTCAACGGTAATGATCTTCTCCCTAACAATTTTCGGAGCTCCAGTAATGATCTCTACCCAGTACTCATCGCTCCATCGGTATATTTCTTCGACTGACCCAGTATTAGAATCCACTCTTAAGATTCCCATGGATTTTTGATTTCTAGTTTGAACTGTTACGTAGATTGATGATTCTTCAGTCCACTGGATATTTACAAGATATTCCCAGAAATCTGACTGGCTCCAATCAATCGGAAGAACAGCTCCTTCTAGCGTGTACACCCCTAATCTGACTTTCGGATTGTTGGTTCCTGCTTTTGGATACCGTAACGACTTTAGAGATGATTCTGGATTAGGTGACCTCAGAATATGCCAAGTAAGAACGCTGGAATTGTCTACCTCCGTCACGAGAAGTCGATCTCCATGCGGCGACCACCAGTGACCCCTTCGTCGCCCCATCTCCTCTGCTGCAATGAAATCTGCAACACCATATGTTATGTTCGGGTCCTCACTTCCTGCTACTAGAAGGTCATTTCCAGAGGAATCGACATATCGTAAATCCCCATCCGATACATAAGAAATGAGATCACCATTTGGGTTGATTCGCGGATCAAACACGCTGCCTGTGGTCACAAAGTCGTTGATTTCTTTCGATTCTGCGTTGACGGTGTATAGTGTGCCTTCCGACGTAAAGGTGATAATGGAAGATTCGGCACTACAGCTGAAAGCAACAATTCCAGATCCAACTTCTCGGACGCGTTCTCTTCGCGTCCGCTCTTCTTCAGATATCTCATATTGTTCCCCGAGAACTTTCAGATGATCGGGATCAGCGAGAACCGTTGAAGTTTGCGATTCGGGATCATGAATCCAAAGTTTGTTAGAGGGATCACTCCTTGAAGAAGATTGCAAATAACTAATACTGTGTGTGATCGGTGCAATAACGAATGATCGCGGTGATCCAACCGTGAATCTTCGTGTTCTAGCGTGTTGTTGTGGGAAGGTCTCCATCTGAAACTTTCTTTATCCTTCTTCCACGATATTCGCTAGATATCTGTTCTTCACCATAGAATCCCAGTAATGACTTCAGAAATTAAAAGCTACGAAGATCTATACCGGAATAAAGCTAGAAAATGGCTCGCAGAGAATGTTGACCCTATTGAAGAGAGGAAGCCGTTTACAACCCTTCATTGGATGCCCAATCCGGAAAAGGAGAATCAGCATCACTTTGATTGCCAGCAACGACAGAAAAAATTATACGATGCTGGATACGCCGGTATAACCGTTCCAACGAAGTATGGCGGACATGGGGGAGAGCCATGGATGCAAAAGGTATTCAGAGAAGAATCAATTGGCTACCAGGTGCATACAGGATTCTTCCATTCAATTATCTCAATGGTCCTGCCTGCTCTTATTAAACATGGGACTGAAGGGCAGAAAGAAAAACATATCCCTTCACTGATCAATGGCGAAACCAGTTGGTGTCAGTTATTTAGTGAACCAGGTGCTGGCAGTGACCTTGCGGGTCTAGCCGCCCACGCCGAGCTTGATGGCGAGGTATTTATAATCCATGGACAAAAAGTTTGGAACTCAGCTGCAATGTATGCAGATATGGGGATTTTGCTCGTCCGGACAAACCCCGAAGCTCACAAACATGATGGAATAACTTTCCTTCTGCTTGATATGAAGCAAAGTGGAGTGGAAGTTCGCCCCCTCATTCAAGCAAATGGAGCCGGCCATTTCGCTGAGGTTTTTCTTGATGGAGCGAAATGCCATGTTACGAACGTTCTCGGGGACATTGATAAGGGGTGGGGGCCAGCTCGAGTTGTTATGAGCAACGAATCGGCCATGATTGGAGGCGCAAGCGGAGATAACCCGCAGCAGTTACTTGAACTTGTCCGTAACTCAGGCAAGGTCAATGATCCTGTTTTGAGGCAAAAATTCTCTATTCTGTATACGAGAAATAAGCTTTTAAAGCTTATGAGCGAAAGAATATCTTCAGCAGCGAGAAGGGGTGAAGTCCCCCCAATCCACCCGTCCATTGTGAAACTATATGTCGCACAAAATCGAAGGCTTGAGGGAGACCTTGCCCAACAAATTCTTGGAGTGGCTGGTGTGGNAAATACACATCAAGCAAGNGAGTGGGCTATGGAAGTTNTTCACTCTAGGNACCCGATTTCGATAGGTGGCGGGACGGATGAGGTGCACCACAATAATCTCAGTGAGCAAGCTCTAGGTTTACCAAGAGATATTCGACTTGATAGAGGGATTCCATGGAAAGACATACCCAAAGGATGAACAAAGTAAGGGTATATGCTCACATTCATTTTGACCAGATCCCAAGCACTGATATAAACGGACCTCACCCTCACGTGATTTCTATTGATTCGTTGTCAGATCAAACCCCCCTCATGGAATTACGTGACATACCGGACTTTGTACCTTTCTTTCGAGGGATAACATGGTCCACTTCACCGGAACCCTGCGGGGACGTCGGTTTATCAGTACGCAAGGTTATTGCATGGCCGCAAAATATTCATCTAGCTTTAGGAGAATATTCTGGGCTCAAGCAACTATCCCTCGTTTGTCGCAAAGACACCATTGATAGAAACTTGTTTTACACGCACTATCAAAGACATATTGATATAGCGCGAAAGCATCATGGGATGGAAAAGTATGCTCAGAATATAGACCTAGAGTATCTTTATGGCCCACAATCGAAATCATCAAGAATTGATGGGATAAGTGAACTTTGGTTTAAAAGCGAATCCGATTGGTCGCAACGTTTCTATCTCAATGATAAAAGTCAGGAAGTTATTCGAGAAGACACACAAAGATTTATTAATTTTGAGTCAACAAGTTCAATTATGGTATCTGAAAAGAGATTTAGGAGAACAGAGAAATGATCTTACCAAGGAAAATTTCAATAGATTTTGATCCCCAAAACCTTGATCTTATGTATAGACGATTACAGGAGGTCAAATGGCCTGACGTTATTGGCGAGGATAGCTGGGACTACGGAGTACCAAGATCATGGCTGCAAGAGATGGTCCAATATTGGGTTTCCGAATGGGATTGGGCCAAGGTTCAAGGAGAAATGAATCAATGGGATCATTACATAGTAGATATAGAGGGTATTCCTATTCATTATTTATATGCTCCAGGAAAAGGTCCGGCTCCGAAACCCCTTATTCTGACGCACGGATGGCCGTGGACCTTTTGGGATTTCAAGGATGTTATCGGCCCACTAAGTGATCCAGAGAAATATGGAGGAAACCCAGAAGATAGTTTTGATGTCTATGTTCCCTCTTTGCCAGGCTTTAGCTTTTCGTTACCTCTTCTTCAATCTGGTGTTGATGTAAGTCGAGTTGCATCGATATGGAATACGTTGATGACTGAGGTTCTCGGTTATGAGAAGTTTTGCGCCCATGGAGGAGACTGGGGCGCACTTGTAACAGCGCATTTATCCCACGAATATTCTGATTCTCTAATAGGGGCCCATTTGAGTCTAAGCCTTATTCCAGGTGTAAACCGCAGAACCCTTCCTGATGATTCCTGGGGGCCAGATGAAAGTTGGAAAATAGAACGCAGTGCAGAAGCTGAAAATACTATACGGTCACATGTTACAACGCACCTTTTAGACCCACAGACACTTGCTTATGGCCTCACAGATTCTCCAGTGGCCACTGCTGCATGGATTTGGGAGCGTAGAAGAAATTGGAGTGATAATTCCGGAGATGTTGAAGAATCTTTTACTCGTGAACACTTGTGTACAACAGCAGCGTTGTATTGGTGTACGGGATCCATAGGTTCGTCTTTACGGATATACCATGAGCATTTTAAAAAACCTTGGCCATTAGCTCATGAACGTATACCAAGGTTAGAAGCTCCGACGGCTTTCGCTATATTTCCAAAAGACGTTGTTCATTTACCCAAAGCTGTTCTAGAGAAATACTGCAATCTTCATCGTTATACTGTCATGCCGCAAGGAGGACATTTTGCTGCGGCAGAAGAACCTGAGCTTGTTGTAAGCGACCTGCAAGAATTCTTCAGGGGACTGGATTAGATCCTTTCAAGTGTTGACACTGAAGCCTGCAAAAGCCCATCAATACGTAATTTAAACCCTCGAAGTTCGTCGCCGATATCTTTGTTCCCCATAGCGCCCGCGGTAAATCTTACTCGGACACCTTCAATAATCGCAGCTAATCTCCAGAACTGAAATGCGATGTAATAAGGAAGATTAGATAGGTCTCTGCCGCTTAACTCAGCGTATCGGTCAACAACTTCGTCAATTGTTAGATAGCCATCAGCTAACGTTGGAGGTTCGTTCATAACACTATTATCATTTCCACTTTTCCCCCACCACATAAGCATCCCACCGAGATCGGCTAGGACATCACCTAAGGTGCAAAGTTCCCAGTCGAGAACAGCAGCAATCTTGTTATCGTGTCCGATCATGCAGTTATCTAGTCGGTAGTCCCCGTGTGTGATGCCAGATCCAATCTGTTTAGGTTTTCCTTTCTCTAATTTTGAATGCAAATCATTAAAAAGGGGGATTTCTCTGTCTGAACCTTCGTCAACCTGCCGCTTCCACCTTCGAAGCTGTCTGCCAACATAATCTTCTTTTTTTCCTAGATCGCCCAAACCGATAGAATCTGGGTCGACAGCATGAAGGTCAACCAAAACATCGACAAGGGATTCGCTTTGTTTTCGTCGTTCATGCTGTGAAAAAGCTTTGCTATCTTCGAGGTCCTTAATGATATGCCCTTGAACAAAGCTCATGACGAAGAACGGTGCCCCAGTAACAGAGCTATCGTCGCACATTCCAATAATACTTGGAACAGGAACTTTACTTCCCTGTAGGGCCGAAATAATTCGATGTTCTCGTCCCATGTCGTGCGCAGATGCCAGAACATGGCCAGTGGGTGGCCTACGTAAAACCCATTTGTTTTGATTTTGGTCAGTCACCACATATGTAAGATTTGACCGTCCATGGGTAACGAGATCAAATTCTAATTCACCTTCAACTAAAGTTCGATCTTTTAGCCATCCTTTGACATTGTCTATATGTATTCCTGCTGGGCTACCACTTGTCATGGCTGAAGCGTAGATCGGAAAACGTACTAAGAACAATTCGGGTTAATTGCAATAATCACAATTCGCAAAGAAATTATCACTACGTCAACTTCTTGCATGTGAACTCAATATTCGCCAATCCACCTGTATTCTGGTTCAGTGCCAAGACCTCAGTTTCCTCCGCCTCCAATGCTTGATGCAGGATGGTATGCAGACCCCACAGGGCGATACGAAGCTCGATATTGGGATGGATTGAAATGGACTGGACATATTTCCCATTACGGTGCTACCGGTAATGACCCTATCTTACGGGCTCGGTTTGATCGGATATGGATTCGCTTAATCGGGAAAATTATTCTTTGGGCTCTAGTACTTGGATTTCTATTCTGGGTAGTGAAAACCTATTGGCCTGATGGAGGAATAAATAGTGGTGATGAAAATAACAGTGCTGAATCGATTAGTTTTAAACCGGAATTAGAAATAATCTCAACTGAAGTTGATGATCTGATAGGAATATATACGGATGATTGGATGTAGCTATGGTGACATCAGATAAAGTCAGAGCTTTTTTGGTGTTTCTTTTTGGAGTCCTCGTGTCTATTACTGGTCTTCTTGCTTGGCAGAATTACTCTGGAGTCCAAAAGTCCGACGCAACATTTTCGGATGGAAGAGAATCCTCGGGGAACACCACCGACCCTATTCCACTTGTTCCGGTTGAAGCTGAAACATTTGCTCAGAATGCTCCAGTAATCGTTAATGTTTCTTATACTCCTGAAGGTATTACCCTAAGCGGCACGGTAAATTCGCAGCCCTTTGCCGATGCTCTCCTTCTAGCATCTCAGCAACTAATTTCTGGCGGAAGCGTCATATCAGATTTCGAATTACTTACAGGTAGTGGCGCAGAAGTTGCCGTTGTGCAAGTTGAAATATTTGGAGAAATCATCGACGAAGAGGATCGCACAAGAGTCCTAACTAAGTATTTGAGTTTGGGGGTAAACGTTACAGATCAATTGATTATTCGAGGTTCAGACAGAACAGTTTTCGAAGTGATGAGAGATACCCCAGAGCTAGGCCAAGTATATGATTTCTTTGAAGCTTCAGGAGCTTTAGAAGGCTTTTTACCTCAAGGCCAGTCGTTTACTATTTTTGCCCCTACAGACATCGCTGTTGAAGCCTTAGATATTGCTGCCCTTCAAGAATTCGCTGAATTGGTTCAGCTGAATGAAATCCTTCAGTTCCACATTGTAGAAGAGGTATTTAATTTCACTGATCTGGTTGAAGGAACAGTAATCCGAACCCTCCAAGGAGAAAATCTCACGATCTCACGAACTGAAAGCGGCCTCACAACTATTGCAGGGGGAACGATACTCTCAAGTGATATCGAGGGGATAGATGGGATAATTCACATCATTGACAAGGTTCTGATTCCAGGCACAATCCAAACCGAAATTGAACTGAATCAGATCGTTGTATTTGACCCCATCCTGTTTGCAGTCGGAAGCCCTTATCTAGCAGACAGTTCTCGACCTATTCTCAAAGAAATAGCAAATATATTGATAAACAACCCTGAAGGAAATCTCGAAGTTCAAGGGCACACGGACACTGATGGGGGAGAAGAGGTTAACCTAACGCTCAGTCAAAATCGAGCTGATACAGTAAGAAACTTTCTAATCGGAGAAGGTGTTGAGCCCGAGAGAATATCAGCTGTCGGCTATGGGGAAACGAGATTAAAGATAGATCCAGAGGAAACAGCAGAGGATCGCGCAAGAAACAGGCGGATTGAGTTCAGAGTAAATTGATAACCTGTGAGGAAAAATTTATAGGGGACACTCCACCCCAATCCCACCAAGACCACAATAACCGTTAGGGTTTTTTCCCAAATATTGCTGATGGTAATCCTCAGCGTAAAAGAAATCAGTGAGATAGATTATTTCCGTTGTTATCTCACTAAGCCCTGCATTTGATAATTCACCTTGGTAAGTTTTCTTAGAAGCGTTGGCTAAGACGCGTTGCTCTTCGTCAAAACAGTAAACCCCGCTCCGGTATTGAGTCCCTATATCATTTCCTTGTCGCATCCCTTGGGTTGGGTCATGACTCTCCCAGAATGTTTTCAAAAGTTGAGGGAAAGAAATATCGAGTGGATCGTAAACAACCAACACAACTTCATTATGGCCAGTCATCCCAGAGCAGACCTCCTCATATGTTGGGTTAGGTGTGAAGCCTCCCGCATATCCCACTGCAGTGCTAAATACCCCATTCATTTGCCAGAAGACTCGTTCAGCACCCCAGAAGCAACCCAAGCCAAAAACTGCTTGCTGAGTTCCTTCAGGGAAGGGAGGAGCAATTGAAGAGCCAAGAACGAAATGAGGCTCAGGTGAGAGAATAGGTGCTTCTCGTCCTGTAAGAGCTGATTCTTTATCAGGCATTTGAAGATTAAATGGGTCTCGGAAATTCACTATTCTCTACCTCGTTGAAAGCAGTCCATTGTCTAATACCACTCGGTCAGATGCGAGTGTTCGGAATTTCGCTTGTTTCCCATCAATCCATATATGGATTTCTAGATCCTCACCTGGAATCACGGGAGAGCTAAATCGCCCAGCCATAGAATGAAACTTTTCCGGTTCGCTTCCACAAACCGCATGGAGTAGTGCCCGCCCCGTAAAACCGTATGTGCACAATCCATGAAGAATNGGCTTTGGGAAGCCTCCTAAAGCTGCGAACGACGGATCTGAATGAAGAGGGTTTCTATCACCATTGAGCCTGTAGAGAAGTGCTTGATCGGGGCGCGTCGAATATGAGATTATCTGATCAGCCTCTCGATCAGGAAATTCGAATCTCTCGGTTGGACCTCGATCTCCGCCCCAACCTCCTTCTCCACGAAAAAAAAGTTTACTGATATTTGTGAACATTGGTTCGCCGTCAGCACTGTCGACTGCTGTTGTTTCGAGAATNACCAGAGCCGCTTTTTCTTTATCGAAAATATTAGAGATTTTGCTAGTTGAAAGAACTGTTGCGCTCGTCGGTAGCGATTTATGTAGGATCACTTCTTGTTCGCCGTGAACCATTTTCGAGTAGTCGACCTCACCAATGTGGGTAAGCGGTCCACCTTTCCCCGTCGCGCCAAGAACAACGCACATTGTTGGTAGAACCTTTTGTGCTACTTCTTTCGTATTTTCCGTAGTGAATTCCAGTTCAAACCCTGTCGGGTCACTAGCACCCGCTCCAACTCCAAGACTATAGAGAAGGCAATCCTTCGAATCCCAAGAACTCTCATGTGGTTCACTTTCAATTCCGATGGCGTCCAAGTTTATAGGCATGTTTGCTCCTCAATATTGCCCCATCATACTTCGCGTGATCGGATCAATCTTATGCTCCAGTATATTTTTCGGGGAATAAAAAACTCTTAAAAGCAATATTTGAAATTATGTGTGATCTTTCCTTAGACAAGATGACGTCTGCTGCAAATTTCAGTGGAACGATGTTTTCTTTGAGGTTTACGGAATTTATCAAATCCCAAATCATACTCGCTTCTTCGCTAGCTTCTTCTTCTGAAAAATCCTTGTAACGATTGAAAAAGGAATCGTCATCAGATTTTGCTTCTTTGCATAGCTTTAGGAAGCGCGAGATATACCAACTCTTTACATCTGATTCTTCTGCGTCAAGGAATATACAGCAGTCAAGGAATTCCCGAATGCTTAGCTGTTGATTATCACCAGTATTACCAGGGTGGTCTTGAAGTAAGTTAAGTCCTTCGATGATAATCACGTCAGCATCATCAATAATTTGCGTTGTTGAAGTTACATCGTAAGTTGTATGTGAGTAGACCGGTACTTCTTGTTCCGCAGTTGAAGATTTAGCGGATGAAAGAAAAGTAACTATAGCCGAGTAGTCATAGCTCTCAGGGAAGCCTTTACGATGCATTATGTTGAGCTCTTTCAGCTTCTGGTTAGGCCAAAGGAACCCATCTGTCGATACAACATCAACGTTTAGTCGTTCGTCTATAGTTTCTAGAAGTAGTTTGAGAACTTTTGCAATCAACGATTTCCCAACTGAAACACCCCCTGTTACCCCAAGAATGAATGGCCTTGCTTGTTGCGAATGCGACTCTATTGACTCCTCAGCATCTCGTTCTTCATTAGCGTATGTCTTCTCTAAAATTATCTTGGCTAGAGGAGCGTATATATCTACTACTTCTTCTATGGGTATGGGTATACCTTCGGGGAGAGGATAAGAGTTTACTTTTTCCGAGGTACTTTTNTCGTTCCATTCTGTTCTAGAAAATGATTCGAAATTCTGTTCAAAATTATCCACAACAACAGTTTGGCGGGTTTTTTGATGTTTCGGACTTTCATAGGTGTTTAAATAAACCTTTTGATCTACAAAAACTGTTTTGACCGGACATTCGTTTCGATATAGGACAGACTATTGATATGAAGGCAGTACAAGTTACTGATGGGTTGATACACATAGATAATGTTCCTGAGCCACGAGGAGAGGGAATAACTGTCCACGTCAAATCTGTAGGAATTTGCGGGTCAGACCTTCATTTGATTGACAGTGGGATGATGTCAGTAATTCCAGGCCATGAGATTGCTGGAGTTACCAGTAATGGAACTGAAGTAGCAATTGAGCCAATGTTGTCCTGTGGAACCTGCAAATATTGTTTGGGAGGTGAAGAGCCATATTGTAAAGAATCGCTTCCTCGGACTCTTGGTATTGGAATCGACGGGGGTATGGCAGAGAGGGTTGTTGTGCCCGAGCGCTTTCTAGTCCCCTTAGACCCTCNAGTAAGTATCGATAATGCCTTTTTAACGGAGCCACTTGCAGTAGCTGTGCGAAGTCTAGGAAGGGTGGGCATAGCAAAAGGTGATCGAGTCTGTGTTATTGGTGCGGGAACAATAGGTCTTTGTTGTGTCGCTGCTGCGGTTCATATGGGAGCAATTGTCGAACTTGAGTCACGCCATTCCCATCAGCTTGAAGCTGGCATCCAATTGGGTGCTGTAGAGCCTTCTGAGCAGCCAGCACAAGTAGTTATCGAGGCGGCTGGGACGGGTAGTTCGCTTTCAAGGGCAATAGAAAAGTGTGAGAAAGGCGGAGTAGTAGGTATACCGTCGACCTATTGGGAACCAGTTGAGATTCCTGCTTTGACTATGGGGATGAAAGAGGTTTCTCTTATCCCTTCAATAACATATGGACACACGACCGGACATAGAGACTTCGAACTAGCGATGTCTGTTCTTGCAAATTCTCCACTATTGGGTAGCGCGGTCATAACTCATCGTTATCCTCTGGATGGCGCTTCAGAGGCATTTGAAAGGGCTCGGCTTCGACGTGATGGCGTAATAAAGGTAGCTATTGATGTGGCTACTTAGCCGAATTTAATAGTATCAATTAAAGTGATATACGTATCGTAAGTATTCATCGACGAGATAGTGACAAATTTGTTTTTTGGGCATAGGTTACCAAGTAGTCAACTTTTTGGAGTGAAAGTTAATGACCGCAATTGATGTTCAGTCTCCCCCTTCTGTACGCCCTTGGTGGATGGAGAACGCTGGATGCCAAGGAAAGTCTCGACTCTTTTTTCCTCCTCCGGGTGAGCGTCCTGCAGCGAGAGAACGACGTGAAACTCGGGCTCGGAAGATTTGTTTAGAGTGTAATGTGCTCGAACAATGTCAGGACTACGCTCGTTCTCAAAGGGAACTCGGCTTCTGGGGCGGAGAATCAGAAATTGAACGTGCCGAAGCTGGCTTTGCCCCTACAACNCCAGTTATTGGATTACGACGTCACCGGACTGCCACCAGTAGCTAATCAGCACTACACTTTCTTCAATACTAACTGTGGTGCGATGGGTCGGAATAGAAGATGCGAGTGAATCCAAAGTTGATAAGGATTCCGTCAACTGATGGAGTTCAAGTAGCAGCCCATGATTATGGTGGTGAGGGTCTACCAATTATTTTGTGCCATGCAACTGGTTTCCACGGAAGATATTGGGATCTAGTCTGTTCGGTACTTATAAAAGACTTTCATTGTATTTCTTTAGATTTTCGAGGCCATGGTGACAGCCAAATGCCTAGCGGAACTTCTATGGGCTGGACTGGGATGGCTTCAGATCTTCTTTCCGTTATCGACTATTTTAATTTTGAAAAAATATTTGGAGCCGGCCATAGCATGGGCGGAACAAGCACACTTTTAGCGGAACGTAAACGCCCAAATGTATTTGAATCCCTATGGTTGTTTGAACCGATAGTAATGCCCATTGGACCTGTGACCGAGAAACTATCGAGAGGTAATGATCTTGCGATTTCCGCTAGGAAGAGAAGAGAACGGTTTTCATCTCGCGAAGAAGCCTTTGATCGCTATGCATCACGCCCTCCCTTTTCTGAAGTGAATCATGATGCTTTGCGATCCTATGTAGATTATGGATTCTCTGATCATGAGGAAGGTGGCGTTATCCTGAAGTGCCGTGGGGAAATAGAAGCTCAAGTTTTTGAGAACTCTACAACTGGCCTTTTCGATTTCTTACCTTCTATAGAAACTATTACTAGAATTGCAGGGAGTAGTGATCAACAGGGGCCAGCACAAATAGCTCCGAAAATAGCAGATGCCCTTCCAAATGGAACATTTGAGCTATTTTCGGGACTTACGCATTTCGCTCCAATGGAGGACCCTGAGAGAGTCGCAGAGTCAATTTCTAATTATATAAATTAGTGCCCATTCCCTCTGTATCGGATATTGTCAAATATGTGGATGCAAGAAATTGGCTAGGACTAGAACCATCTCATAACCCTCATCGCTGGCACCTACCCGTATCTCGGGGGATCTCAACGGGTCATAGAGCTATGTTCGGCGGGAGTGGCTTAGGTGCTGCTATAGCAGCAATGGAAGGGACGAGTGGTAGACCTTTGGTTTGGGCAACTGCTCAATATTTGTCATTTGCCCAAGTAGGGACGATTGTTGACATAGATGTAACGCTTGCTGTTCATGGTCAAAAGACAACTCAAGCCAGAGCCGTTGGACATGTAGGCGGAACAGAGATAATTACTGTTAATGCTGCTCTTGGGTCCCGAACTTTTCCCCAAGACACCACATATGGTTGCCCTCCAGAAGTTGAGCTACCAGACGAATGCCCACTTCGGGAGAGATTCTCAGACGTTAGTGATTCACTCGATTCCCGAATTGAACAGAGGTGGGCCTTACCAATTGGGGCAACTAAACCTTCTGAACTTGAACCTGGAAGAATAGCAGTGTGGAGCAGAATGCCTGAGTTGCTCGAGCCATCTGCAGCATCATTTGCTGTTCTAGGGGACTATGTGCCGATGGGTATTAGCTTTACACAGAACGGTGAAGCTGGGTCGACCAGTTTGGATAATACATTACGAGTCATTCAGGCTGTGCCGAGTGAGTGGTACCTTTTAGATATCCGTGTTGATGCTATATCAAATGGATTCGGCCATGGGGTGATACATATATGGTCCATGGATGGAGACTTATGTGCCATAGGAAGCCAATCATGTATAGTTCGGAGCCGTAAACCTGGTGAGCATTCCCCGCCTAAACGCCTTGTTGAGGCTTCAGATCAGTCTTCTGCAACAATCAGGAAAGAGTAATCTAGAGAGGTCGCACGGTCGGTGTTCTTTCTTAGATTGTTTCACGGAACATAGTGGGGTTTCTCTTCCCTTTTGGTTGTTTACCTCGTTCATCTATGACATTGTAGTGAAGAGCTAATTCTGCGGTCGTAAGAACTTGCCCGTTTCTTGAATACCGGTCTGGGTCATTCGCTAATGCTGCAATGACTCGTCCTGTATATAGAGGAGTTTCTGAATTCTCCTCATCCAGCTCAATATCTCCCTTTTCGATACTCTCAACTATGAATTCCGTCAGCACCTGACTTGGCCAAAGGCCAATGACACAAAGCCCGTCTTCTTTCCCTTCAACGGCGAAATCCCTAGTTAGCCTATCCGTTCCCATTTTTGCTATGCCATAACTTGCACTCAATGCATAGCGCTCTGAACCGCTAGAAGAGATATTTACCATAAAACGAAGAGAGTCAGGTTGTTCCATCATTAAACGAGTGGCATATACGCTTGAGACATATGCCGATCTCAACCCAATACCTACCTGATCATCCCAGATGCTTATAGGGTGTTCCCAAAATTTCCCACCCCATACGGGCGGATTGGGAATCTTGAATGCATTATTTACATGAATATCAAGACGGCCATGAGTTTCACGGATTTTGTCATATAGTGCCTCGATCTGATCGTCATGCGCTAGGTCAACTTCCACAGGTATCCCAGTACCTCCTGCAGCGTTTACCATTTCAGCAGTTCTATGAATAGTTAAAGGGCCGCTGCCAGAAGATCTCCCAGTTATGTATACAGTCGCTCCCTGTTCTCCAAGCCCTATAGCAATGCCTCTTCCAATGCCTCTGCTTGAACCCGTTACTACGGCAACTTTTTCGAAAAGTTCTTTATGATTCATCAGTGTTCCTCACTAGCCTATGCTTCGAAGATCAACGACGAATATGAGTGTTTCATTCGGCCCAATTATTCCTCCAGCTCCATGCTCGCCATAGGCTTGGTCCGGAGGAATCACTAACCTTCTTCTCCCGCCGACTTTCATTCCAACGCATCCTTTATCCCATCCTTCTATGACTTGTCCGACTCCTAATTGGAAAGTAAAGACCTCATTTCTTGACCAAGACGAGTCAAACTCAGTGGAATTCGACCACGAGACCCCGACATAGTCCACGCTGATAAGTTGGCCCGCAGAACACTCCGGGCCATCCCCGAGATAAACATCTTCAATTATGAGATCTTCGGGAGGGGTATCAGATGAGACTTCAACAACAGGTTTTTCAAAGGTATCCATATCTACTCCTGAAAGGGGGCAAGAACAAATTAGCTTGGTACAGCTAAGTTAGGTAATGAGCATAACCTAATCAATTATTTTCTTAATGGACCTTCTATCCATTCTTTCAAGAAGAGAACTCCTACGTTCTCCAAGCTCCTTCCAAGTGAGCGTGGATACGGTATCTCTAATTCCTGCTACTCGCCGAAATGTAATATCCGAAACGTCATCAGCACCTAATGAGAATCCGATTTCAGTGGCGACCCGAACACCATTTTTCCCAAAAAATGATGATGCTACTTCAAGGAACTCTTGCAATAAATCCATCTCGGGGTCTAATTCCTGCATGACCGAAGAAAGGTAAGCAAAGTTCTTTACAAACAGCATTAGTTCTTTAGGGATTCTCGCTCCTTCTGCAAGTAGCCCCTTTATCAAACTCCGAAACTCGTCGATGAATTCTTCCTCAGAAAGGTCAAGCGGATCAAAGTTATTTCGTTCTAGCTGGAATTCTGAGATAATCAATCCAATGTCAGAATCTACTGGGAAAGCGCCTAGATCTTTGATCCCAACTACTTGTGATTCAACATCTCCTGTCATTAGTCCTACAACATAACGCAGAAAAGCTAAACGACGTTCTCCCTCAAGTCGGCCTGTGATTCCAAAATCTACAAGACCTATCTCTCCAGATGGACTTAAGAAGACATTTCCGGCATGAAAATCTCCATGGAAAACACCATGTATGACCGCCCCTTCAAGAAGCCCTTCGACCATTTGTCGAAATATCGCTGAACTCTTTTCGGGTTTGATACCTGAGGTAATCGCTTCACCCAATGAACAGCCAGAGACCTTACTCATCACAATGATTCTCTCAGTAGTAAAATCAAGAACAGGGTTAGGGATTTCCCATTCCTGTTTTTGGCTTGCGGACAGGACTCTCTCGATTTCAAACAAGTTTGCTACCTCTAGTTTAAAATCAAGTTCCTCACATATCGTTTCTGCAAATAATTCAACAAGAGCTGGGGGGTTAGCTAACGCTGTAACTGGAATCTTCCCTACTAGTTTCGGCGCCACCCATGCCATAACTTTTAAGTCGTTAGTGACTTTTCTTCTGATTCCGGGCCTCTGTATTTTGATTACTACGTTGGAGCCATCTACTAGCTTTGCTTCATGGACTTGAGCTATAGAAGCTGAAGCGATTGGTGTTTGACCTAGGTCGTAAATTTCTTGAAGAGCAGGGCCTAATTCTTGTGTAAGGACTTTTGAAATTCTCTTCCATGATTCAGGTGAAACCTGATCTCGGCATTTTTTGCACTCTGCGACTAGGGCATCGGGGAACACTCCTTCGGCGGCAGAGATCAGTTGCGCTAACTTCACATAAGTCGGGCCTTGAAGTTCAGCTGCCCTCCTTAGTCGCTCATATAAAAGTTTATTTCGGGTATCGGGATTCACTTTGTTAGATTGGAGTTTCCAGCCGATATAAGCCCTACCAAACCTAAAGACTGTGACCAGTAAACGCCCAAGGGGGGGAAATTTCGGTTTGCGGATAAGACTAGGGATAGAACTCCTGAGCGATTTTCTTGATTCTGCTGCTTCACGTACCCATTGATCTATTTCTGAACTGTATGTTATTTCGCTATCTCTAACGGGTTGTTTAAGTGTTGAGCCGAAAGCTTCATCTAGAGTAGAAATGTTTTCAGATTTTGGACCTTCTAAGATTCGTATTTCAAGCTTTGAAGGACCCCATATTCCCATTGACAGTGGTTTCCATGAGATTGGAGACACTAATTCATACGCAGGAACCATCTCAACAAATACGCTAAGTGCCTCTTGAAGCTCTGCACGGGCCAATGATGCTCCTAGACAATGGTGAGCGCCAGACCCGAACGCTAGATGCGGGCAGCCACTTTCTCTTAAAATGTTAAATTCGTATCCCTGATGCTCCGCTTCTGAAAGACCACCAGCATGAAGCCCTAGCAAAACTGTTGAACCTGCAGGGAAAAAGAAACCATCTATGATCTGATCTTTTGATGCAAGCCGACCAGTCGTTCTTACTGCACTTATATATCTCAGCGATTCTTCAACGGCAGCAGCGACAAGGGAAGGATCCTGTCGTAAAGCCTCATATTGGTCGGGGTGGTCAGCTAAAACTGCCAAGATAGCGCCAAGTTGGTTTCTGGTGGTATCAGTCCCGGCAAGTAATATCGCTTCGACCATGGCGCTTAATTCATCGTGTGAGAGCTTATCTTCGTTATAGTGGCTCTGAACTAAATCGGAGAGCAGGTCATCCTCTGGTTTCACAGAACGCTTTGAAATTAGATCCTGTACGTAAGAATCTAGTTCTCTTTGGGCGCGCGTTATCTCGCTTAGACGTCCAATAACAGACTCTACGTCTGCGTCTAATGCAGAAAATATGATGTCAGCCCATTCATCAAATAGCTTCCAGTCAGCGTCATTGACTCCAAGTATTCTGCAGATAACTGGAACAGGATAAGGTCTACAGAACTCAGAGACCATTTCCGCCCCTCCTTTTTCTTTTATGTCATGTAGGAGGTTCATCGCATGATCACGCATGAAATTTCTATGTCGATTTGTATTTCCAGATGTAAATGACGAGTTAACTAACCTTCTAAGACGTTTATGGTCTTCTCCTTCAACTGACAGAACGTTTGGCCTCATCTGAACTGTTGAAGGAACTTCGGGTATGATTCTTTGAGCTTGCTCAAGCATCTTGTTCAAATCCGGCCCGCGTTCTTCCATCTGGTCGAGCATTGAGAAGCTAGATAGTAGAGATATCCATTCGGGGTTTCTCAAAATAGTTTTTATTTGTTTGTAGCCTATGACTAGCGGCCCAGCTGGAGTCATTACAACCCAGCCTTTTTTAGCTACATTCTGACTTGCTGTAAGAATCTCTCCGAAATTTGAAGTAGAGATATCAACATATGGGATGGAGCCAGGATCAGTTATATCGATTAGGTCGATTGAATCCGATTTAAGATTTTTTGAGATGGTCATATTCGTTGCCTCTGGCTAAAAAGGTTTCAAAGTTCGTTCTTGCACGACAACCGTGTAGGTAATCGCCAATAGCTCAATTCATATAATCAAGAATCCAGCCAGTTGCTTCAGCTGTAAGCCAAGCAGAGAACAAACTCTGAGAGCCCCACCCAATAATATGCCGATACTAAGATTTACTATGAAGTTTTATATATAAAAGATCACTGTTTCTTTAGGTAGGAAGAAAAATATTATAAAAAATTTACTAGCTTACAGCGCGGCTTAGTGCTTCCTCAAGAACATTTCGAGCAATGCTTGGACATTCCGCGAGAAGCGTGTTGAATTCGCTTCTGGTCATAGCCAAGATTGTGGAGTCTTTCTCGACTCTAACAGTTGCCCCTCGAGGCTCATTGAGAATAACTGCTCTTTCACCAACAACAGCTCCTGGAGCAACGGATGCAATGAGTTCACCATCGCGTTCAATTAGTAGCTGTCCTTTCACTAGAAGGAGCACTTCATTTCCAAATGCACCCTCTCTCATCAGAACACTTCCTTCTTTAACGTCGATTCTTGTGCTTAATCTACTTAGGACTTCCAATTCGGCAACGTTTGCACCATTGGCGAATTCAAAGTCACGGTACTGAAAATAATGTGGTTCTTTTTTAAACATTTTTTTTCCTTTGGCTTTGTTAATTTCGGAATATATGAAAGTCATATTTTTTAACTCCATCTCATTGTGCTCTATTTAATAAGAAAATATCCAGAAATTATGCGTGTCTTCGGTCACTTGTGATGGAAGTCACATAGTCTCTCTGCAAAGGATTTCCGTGATTTATTTAATCACCGCTAACTTCATAAACACACCACCGATTGGCACACAATCGCCTATTGTTAAGTCATGGATGAAGGTGAAATGAATTTCGTTGGCAACGGTAGCCTTGCCACTCACCAAGATTGGTTAGAAGCCGTCAGTAGAGTTCTAGGAGACAACGACTTTGATGAAATACTGGTGACGGAACTTCTTGGTGGCCTCCGTATCAACCCTTTGTACACAAGTAGCGATGGGCTTAACCAGTCGAATATTCAAGGAGGAGATCTCGTTCCAGATGTTGGAGCTAGCAGGAGATCATCAAATATTTCTGGGCTCTTGAACGGTTGGGATATCCGTCAAAGACATTGGCTTACGACTCCGTCGCAGACCAATGAGGCTATCTTGACTGATCTAGAACGGGGAGTGAACAGTATCGAATTAATTACTGGGCAAGCTGATGAGGAAAGCATTTCCGGAATTCTAGATGGCGTTCTATTGGATATTGCAACGGTTGCTCCAATCGGAACAGGTGATAACGTAACGACTGCTAAAAATTTCCTCGCATCTGTTGATAAACGAAATATTGATAAGGATCAGATCCGTGCTGATTTGAGTTGTGATCCGATAGGTCGCTACGTGACTCAAGGAGGAATTGAGGGCGGGATAACCAAGTCTCTTAGTAACGTCGGAACTTTGGCAACTCACGTTTCTAAGGAATGCGGACATGTTACGACAGTCCGATTAGATGGATCCCCGTATGCTCAATCTGGGGCAGATTCTGTCACTGAATTATCTGTTATGGCTGCAACGGGAGTTGCATATTTGCGAACTTTGTGTGATGCAGGTCTTGAAATTGAAGATGCTTTCGATCAAATCCTGGTGGTAATTAGCGTCGGAACAGACCAGTTCCTTGATATTGCGAAAATTAGAGCCTTTCGTGAAATGTGGAGATCTATCGGAGAGTCATGCGGGATTGAGGATGTTCCAGTTAGGATTCAAGCTTCAACTTCGCTATCAGTGATATCTAAGGCAGAGCCTTGGGTTAACTTGCTCAGGACAACTGTTGGGTGTTTCTCTTCCGCAATAGGAGGAGCAGATATTATTTCTGTCGCCCCCTTCGATAGCGGTCTGGGAATTCCAGACGATCTCGGGTTACGGTTAGCGCGCAACACCCAATTGATATTGATGGAGGAGGCAAATATTCATCGCGTAATCGATCCCGCTGGCGGATCTTGGTATGTCGAGTCGTTAACTGACCAGCTTTCGAAGTCAGCTTGGGAGAGGTTTCAAGCAATAGAAAAGAACGGTGGAGTTTTGAACGAAATCCAAAATGGAACCTTGCAGTCGCATCTTGAGAAAATGCGAGCTGAAGTCCAAGGTAAAGTCCAGGAAGGTGACCAAATTCTCGTAGGGGTTAACCAGTTCACTTCTGATGAAGAAAGACCGTTAGAACGTTCTCCCTACCCAAAGTGGGGACAGGATGTTGACTTTCAAGAAGTCGAACCAATTCAGCTATTCCGCCCATCTGAAGGACTGGAATAAAGCGTGCTACTAGTCTTTTATTGCTGGAAGTGTTTGTCATGATCCCAGATTTTTCTGATATTCCGCTTAGACCGAATCCTGATACCAAAAAAAGTAGTCTGGGATGGGAGAACGCCTTCACATCAGAAACTGGCCAAAAAGCCGATGATCATATTTGGGATACGCCTGAGGGGATCCCTGTTCGGCCGTTATACGTTGAAACTGATAGAAATTCTCTTGACTTCCCTAATTCATATCCAGGGTTCCAACCCTTCCTCAGGGGCCCATATCCAACAATGTATGTGAACAAACCGTGGACGATCCGCCAGTATGCAGGATTCTCAACAGCTGAGGAATCAAACGCGTTTTATCGAAGGAATCTTGCTGCAGGACAAAAGGGTTTATCAATAGCGTTTGATTTAGCTACGCACCGCGGGTACGACTCCGATAATCCAAGAGTAAGTGGAGATGTGGGCATGGCCGGAGTGGCTATTGACTCCATCATTGACATGCGACAACTATTTGAAGGTATTCCACTTGACGAGATGAGCGTCTCAATGACTATGAACGGGGCAGTTCTTCCAGTTTTAGCGCTCTATGTCGTTGCTGCAGAGGAACAAGGAGTCAAACCTCAAGATCTCTCAGGGACAATACAGAATGACATTCTCAAAGAATTCATGGTTAGAAACACATTCATTTATCCCCCAAATCCGTCTATGAAGATCATTTCAGACATTATCGCTTTCACCTCTCAAGAAATGCCGAAATTTAACTCAGTATCAATTTCTGGTTATCACATGCAAGAAGCAGGAGCGACGCTCGATCTTGAGTTGGCTTATACGCTTGCTGATGGTGTTGAGTATATCCGTGCCGGTTTAGATGCTGGACTTGACATTGACCAATTTGCTCCCCGCTTAAGTTTCTTTTGGTGTATTGGTATGAACTTCTTCATGGAAGTAGCCAAATTAAGAGCTGGACGTCTTTTGTGGGCAAAACTGGTCGATAAATTTGGACCGCAAAATCCAAAATCGCTTTCCTTGAGAACACATTGCCAAACATCAGGGTGGAGTCTCGCAGCACAGGATGTATACACGAATGTCATGAGGACCTGTCTTGAAGCAATGGCCGCTACCCAAGGTCACACTCAGTCTTTGCACACGAATTCATTTGATGAAGCTCTGGCTTTACCTTCTGACTTTAGTGCAAGAATTGCTAGAAATACCCAACTCTTTCTCCAACATGAGTCGGGAACGTGCAGGGTGGTTGACCCTTGGGGTGGTTCTTTCTATGTTGAACGTTTGACGCATGATTTGGCGCAACGGGCATGGACTCATATACAAGAAATTGAAGAAGCTGGTGGTATGGCAGCTGCGATTGAGTTAGGTATACCTAAACTTCGTATAGAAGAGGCTGCTGCAAGAACTCAAGCACGGATCGATTCTGGAGTTCAACCAGTTATCGGGGTTAACAAATTCCGCCTTGATCAAGAAGAACAAGTGGATCTTTTGAAAGTTGATAACGCCGGCGTGCGTTCATCTCAGATTAAGAAGCTTGAGAGGCTTCGAAGTGAACGCGATGAGTCCCGATGTCAGGAGGCTTTGGATTTACTTACTAACGCTGCGGCGAATGGGAGCGGGAATCTTCTATCATTATCAATTGGTGCTGCAAGACTTCATGCAACAGTGGGAGAAATGAGTGAAGCGCTTGAAAGGGTGTACGGTCGACATAGATCGCAAATACGAACGATTTCGGGAGTGTATAAAAGCGAAGTGGGGGAGAGTAGTGAAGTGATAAAGGAAGTACGGGCAGCAACTGATGCATTCGATCAGAAACATGGGAGAAGGCCGAGGATACTTGTTGCCAAGGTAGGGCAAGATGGACATGATCGGGGTCAAAAAGTTATTTCGACTGCATTTGCAGACCTAGGTTTCGATGTTGATGTTGGACCACTGTTTCAAACACCAGAGGAAGCTGCCCAACAAGCCGTTGAGGCAGACGTCCATGTGTTGGGAGTTTCTTCACTAGCTGCTGGCCATCTGTCTCTTATTCCTGAGCTCAGATCTGCTTTGGATCAGCTTGGAAGAGGAGACATCCTAATTGTGGTGGGCGGCGTGATACCACCTCAAGATTATGAAGAGCTCTATGAAGCTGGAGCGACCGCTATTTACCCTCCAGGAACTGTTATAGCTGATGCGGCTATGGAGCTGCTTGGCAAGATTGGTTGATGAAGTGCAAGCATCTGAACTAGATCTTATTGCTGCCGGAGTTTTGGCTGGGGATAGAACATGGATTGGAAGAGCAATAACTCTTGTCGAAAGTAGAAAGAATAGCGATTTCGATCAAGCGAATGCATTGCTTGAAACGCTCCTTCCACATTCAGGTTCCTCATTTAGAGTTGGAATTACTGGAGCACCTGGAGTAGGGAAAAGTACTTTTATCGACGAATTAGGAACTCGTTTAACTGAGAGTGGACATCGTGTTGCTGTTCTTGCTGTTGACCCCTCTAGCACAATCTCAGGCGGGTCTATTCTCGGAGATAAGACTCGAATGGACCGGCTCTCAGCGAACCAGAGCGCATTTATTCGCCCTTCCCCTGCATCCGGATTATTGGGTGGTGTGGCAAAAAACACTAGAGAAACGATCATTGTCCTAGAAGCTGCTGGTTTCGACGTTGTTCTCGTCGAAACTGTCGGTGTTGGCCAGAGTGAGGCTTTAGTTGCAGAGATGGTTGATTTCTTTCTTGTTCTTCTTTTGGCAGGTGCAGGAGATGACTTGCAGGGAATCAAAAAGGGAGTTTTAGAGATTGCTGACTTATTAGCAGTTAATAAATCTGATGGAGAGAATGAGTTAAGAGCTCGCCAAGCAGCACGAGATTATCAATCAGCTACCGAACTTTTAAATCCCACGAATCCGAATTGGAACCCTCCAGTTATGACATGTTCGGGTTTAACAGGGCAAGGTGTTGAAGCGATATGGCAAAAAGTTACTGACTACAGAAACCTTATGACTGAAACTGGAGATTGGGATTCTCGAAGATCAGGCCAGCAAGTCAGGTGGATGTGGTCTCTGGTAGAGGATCGTCTTATTCATCGGCTGCGGGATAATCCTGAGATTGCTGAAACCATTGAAACCCTCGAGAAGTCTGTTATTTCTGGTTCGTTGACTCCTCTTGTGGCTGCAAATAGCATTTTGCGTGCGTTTGGAGAAATAGACTAACTAGAAAAAGTATCCAAGCCCGACGCCTAAAGGCGCCGGGCTTGGCTGATCCAGTTGGGGGACTGGAGACTATTAGAAATCTTCGTCGAAAGCAACGTCTCCTTCGACGCCGACTTGGTACGAAGTAACGGTTTTTTCAAAGAAATTAGTAAGTTCTTGCACATCCTGAAGAGCCATAAAGTCAAATGGATTCTTTGAACGGTATATGGGTTCAAGTCCAAGCTGCATTAATCGTTGATCTGCGACGAATTGAAGATACTCTCTTGTATCTTTTAGGCTCATACCGTTCACTCCACCGCCGAGTACATCTTCAGCGAATGTCATTTCACATTCGACAGCTTCTTGGAGCATATTTCGGATGTCCTCCATGAGTTCGTTGTCCCACAGCTCCGGCTGTTCTTTGCGGGCAGTATTGACTACTTCGAACGCGAAGTTCATGTGGCAACTCTCATCCCTGAAAACCCAATTTGTTCCTGCAGCAAGCCCGTTGAGTAGTCCCTTGCTTCGTAGAAAATAGACATAAGCGAAAGCTGCGAAGAAGAACAATCCTTCAATGCAGGCAGCAAAACAAATGAGATTCAAAAGAAATGTTTTCTGTTCTTCCTCAGAATGTACCTCATCTAAATTTTCCATAGTCCCCATCCATTTGAAGCAGAAGTCACCTTTCTGCTTTATGGATGGGATGGTCTCTATAGCAGCAAACGCCTGCTCCCGTTCTTTTATGTCAGGAATATAGTTATCTAACAGAGTCAGGTAGAACTGTACATGGAGGGCTTCTTCGTACAGCTGCCTGCTCAAGTACATTCTTGCTTCTGGAGCGTTTATATGCTTGTACAGATTGAGAACGAGGTTATTAGCGACAATAGAATCTCCAGTAGCGAAAAAAGCTACTAGCCGGTTGATTAGGTGTTTTTCTGATGGGAGCATATTTCTAAGATCTACCAAGTCATCAGAAAAATCGATCTCATCTACTGTCCAAGTATTTTTAATGGCATCTTTGTACATATCAAAGAATTGAGGGTATTTCATTGGTCGAAGCGTAAGGTTAAAGCCGGGATCGAGAATGCTGTCTGGCCTGATGGACGGAGCATGAGTGGTTTCATCTACCGCATCTGAATTTTTTGGTTCAGGGGATAACGGGAAAGCGGTATCTTCAGTTAGGGCCAAGAGTCTCTCCTTTCTTCTATTCGCAGGCTTCGCAGTGTTCGGGGTTCTCTAAGGAGCAGGCAAGTGCTTCCGGATCTATGAACCCTTGTGTTTCTCCATCTGGCGGAGTTTCTGGCTTTGTGCTCACTGTTGTTTGGTTGATTCGGGTAGCGGGTCTGGACCGAAGGTAGTAAGTGGTTTTGATTCCTTGTTTCCACGCATACATGTACATTGAGCTTAATTTTCCGATTGTCGGAGACTCCATGAACAAGTTCAAAGATTGACTTTGATCAATGAATGCTCCTCTGTCAGCTGCCATCTCTATCAGAGATTTCATTGGTATTTCCCAAGCTGTTCTATAAATTTCTTTCAAGTCATCGGGGATTGTTTCAACTTCTTGGACTGACCCTTCATTGAGTATCAAGTTATTACGCATTTCTTCGTCCCACAGTCCTCTGCTTTGAAGCTCCTTGACAAGGTACTTATTAATTTGCATGAATTCACCGGACAATGTTTCCCTTTTAAATAAGTTGGAAACCTGAGGTTCGATGCATTCGTAGCATCCAGCGATTGAGGCAATAGTTGCTGTTGGGGCAATAGCGATCATAAGAGAGTTGCGTAATCCGTGTTCTTTTACACGGTTTCGAAGCTCTTGCCATCGTTCTATGTCGGTGGGTTCGATCCCCCAAAGATCAAATTGGAGATCTCCTTTCGCTGCTCGAGTTAATCCAAAGGTCTCGTGAGGGCCGCTTATTTCTGCAAGTTCCGTTGAAGCCCATAGGGCGTTGAAATATATCTCCTCACTTATGCGTTGTGATAGCTCTCTCGCAACGTCCGAATCGAAGGGCACTCCCATTTTAAAGAACACGTCTTGAAGGCCCATTAAACCAAGTCCAACAGGCCGCCAATGATTGTTTGACGTGCTGGCTTCTCCTATTGGGTAGAAGTTAATATCAATGACTCGATCAAGGAATGGAACGACTTGACGAACTGTTGCCCCTAGTTTCTCATAATCGAAACTGACTTCCTCTTCTCCCTGGATTACGAAAGAACCGAGGTTGACTGAGCCAAGATTACAAACAGCTGTTTCAGAGTTATTCGTTACTTCAATAATTTCTGTGCACAAATTCGACAGGTGGACGACCCTTGCTGCCTCTGTTACTTCCTGTGAGTCTGTGTTATTTCCTGTTTGATTACATTTCAGGTTTGATGCATCTTTAAATGTCATCCACCCATTGCCAGTTTGGGCAAGAGTACGCATCATTTTTGTATAGAGGTCACGGGCAGGTATTTGGCGTTCGTATAACCCCTCTTCTTCAGCTTCAATATACGCTTTTTCAAATTCTTTTCCGAAAAGGTCAGTTAGATGAGGAACTTTTTTGGGATCAAATAGACTCCATTGCCAGTCGTTCTCGACGCGGGTCATAAAAAGGTCTGGAACCCAGTTAGCTATATTGAGATTGTGGGTACGCCTAGCGTGATCTCCGGTGTTGTCTCTCAGTTCAAGAAAATCCTCGATATCGTCATGCCATGTTTCCAGATAAATACATGCTGCACCTTTTCGTCTTCCCCCTTGGTTGACGGCAGCGACAGAACTATCGAGTGTTTTTAACCAAGGGACTATTCCATTTGATAATCCATTCGTTCCTTGAATAAGGCTGCCTTGACTTCGGATACGATGCCATGCCACTCCGATGCCACCAGCAAATTTCGATAGTTGAGCAATATCTGTGTACCTTTTGTATATGCCTTCCAGTGAGTCTTCAGGGGAGTCAAGAAGGTAACAACTTGATAGCTGCTGATGGGTAGTGCCAGAGTTGAAGAGGGTAGGGCTAGACGGAAGATATGCCAAGGAAGACATAAGGTCATAGAACGCAACCGCTTCATCTACGTTTTGTGAAAGACCACAAGCGACCCGAAGGAAAAAATACTGGGGGGTTTCTATGACCTCACGTGTTTCAGGGTGGCGTAGAAGATATCTATCATAAACGGTTCGCAGACCAAAAAATTCAAAGTTTTGATCTCTGCTAGAATCAACAGCAGCGTTCAAAGTTGAAGCATGCTCCATTACGAAAGCTATAGCGCTGTCTCCGATTACTCCCAGTTCATGACCACGTGAGACTGATTCAGTAAACCAAGGAATGTTCTGATTTCGAACTTCCTTGTCTATATAGGTAGCAAGTAGGCGGCCGGCTAAACGAGAGTAGCGAGGCTCTTCAACAATGAGGCCCGCAGCGGTACGTATCGACAGTTCATCGAGTTCACGTGTTGTTGCCCCATCAGCAAGAGCAGAGATTGTTCTGGTAGCAACCCGCATAGGATCTACTCCAGGTAGTCCTTCTGCGCAACGGGCAACCGCATTTACAATTTTGTTGACATCGACTTCTTCTAGATCCCCATTCCGCTTTTTCACCCGCATGCTGAGATTCGATTCGATCCCATCAACAGTAGAAGCAAGATTGCTTGAGGTGTCCATTGTGTTAGGGACCTCGGTTATCGCTTTCCCGTTTTCTTCTGCAGCTCCCTCGCTTTGCAGATCTTCTCCGCCAGTTTTGGTTTCCGCCTCTACAGATGGTTCAGAAATTGCCACTTAATTCTTCTCCTCAATATCCCCCAGCTTTGACACAGGTTCTTTCGGGACCTGAATACTGAGATACGAGTCACCAATATTCCCTGATGGATCCGTAACCTCGAATCTGACAGTAATCGTTTCTTCTGAAAACTTGCCAGACTCTAATTACACCAATGTAACTACACCTGTGTCAATAGTTATCCAAAGATTTTTGAAAAAAGTTTAAAGAAGTAAATTTGATGATGTGACTACAACCCCATCGGAGTCAACAAAGATCCATGAATTCGATGTAATCGTGGCTCCTAGAAAATGGACTGTATCTCCGATAGAACCTTGACCTTTTTTGATGCTACGTCTTGGAGTTGTTCCAAGTGCTCTAACTCCGATTGGAATATCGGCAATGACTTGGGAATCCCGAATGTACCCATAGACAACAACTCCAACCCATCCATTATCTAGAGCTAGTTGGGCAAGTTGGTCACCTAATAGTGCGCAATGCGAAGATCCATTTCCATCAACGACAAGGACCCGTTTCTCTCCGGGCTTTTCTAGTGTCTCGCGGACAAATGAGTTATCTTCGGGAGCTACAACTGTTTCAGCGCGCCCGAAAAAAGACTTAAGCCCACCAAATGCGTTTAGTCCTGGAAGGAGGACAGTACTGTCTGGGAACTGGTCAAGTAGGTCAGCTGTTGCGAACTCTTTCATGGTTCCTTTCTAGCGCAAACTTTTCTTAGGGATGACATTGAGCTCATTAGCTTTTATTGCTGCCCAACATTTTTTCCCAAGCCTTAAGTCAAGATGACGAAGTGATTCTTGGGTGATTATTGCAGTTGCTTCGAAAGGGCCTGCAATCCCAACACGAACTACGCTTCCATCTGTATGTAGTGTTTTGATTACTACTTCCCATACATTTCGAGGGGAGCCATCAGGGGCGTCAAGATAGAGCGAGATAGAAGAAGAAGAGAAAGTAATGTGCACTGGTCCATAGCAAGGCTCCGCTAGCCGGAATATTCCACCTGAATCCATTTCCGCAGATAGGCCTACAGCTTTAGCTGAGAGCAGATTCAGGTTAAGGAATTTTGCCACCCACGAACTGGCAGGTTCACTAGCAACGTCAGAGGTTGTCCCTTTCTGAATGATCTTTCCATCGTCGATTACCATTATCTTATTTCCGATTAGAAGTGCTTCTATTGGGTCATGAGATACAAGAATGAGTGTTGTTTCTAATTCCTTTAAATACTCGCTAATCCATTCGGAAGCTTCTAAATCTATGGAAGAAGTAGGTTCATCAAGTAAAAGAACATCTGGTTCGCTGATAAGGGATCTTGCTAATGCAACTCTGGATAACTCGCCTCCAGAGAGTGTCTCAGGAGACCGTTTTTCTATCTCAGAAAGGGCGAATCTCTCTAATGAGTTTAAAAGTTTTGTTTCTATGGTTTCTGAATCGACTCCTAAGCATTTGAGCGGGTAAGCAATATTTTCCGCAACGTTTAAATGAGGAAAAACTGCTCCGGATTGTAGCTGGAGGACTGTTGGTCGTTTGTGCGGAGGTACGTAGATCTTTTGTGAGGGGTTATCCATGTATTGTCCGCCTATTTTTAAACTTCCTTTTTCTAGTGGTAGTAGGCCTGCAAGGATTCGGAGGAGGGCAGATTTTCCTGCCCCATTCTGACCAATTACGACGAAATGCTCTCCAGCATTTACATTGAGGGCATATTTAAATGAGTTTGAGCCCAATGTGGCTTCCCCATCAAGTTCTAGCATTTTCATTTTTGACCTACCCACCGTCCGCGTAGTGTGATTAAAACGCCCAGAGAGATCGTAACCATTATCATCCCGAGCACTATTGCTCTATTTGGGTTGGATTCTAGGGCGACAAAAAGTTCTAGAGGAAGTGTTCGTGTTCGTCCGGGGTTATCTCCAGCAAAAGTAATTGTGGCACCAAACTCTCCTAAAGCGCGCGCCCATGAAAGCGTGATGCCTGTGATTAGGCCTATTCGAATCATTGGAATAGTCACAGTAAAGAAAGTACGAGTTGGACCAGAGCCTAGGGTCATCGCACTTTCTTCAAAATCAGGGTCGAGGTCACTGATTGACGATTCGATGGCAAGAATGAAAAAGGGCAGGGAGACAAATGTAGCTGCCACAATAGCTCCCGCTGTCGTAAACGGAAGCGTTATGCTAAACCAGTCGTCGAGTTTCTGACCGACAAATCCTCTCCTCCCTAGCGCAAAGAGAAGAGCCGTCCCCCCGGCTACCGGAGGGAGAACCATCGGCAACAATACGATTGCCCTTAATGGCCTCACCCACCAACGATTTGATCGGGCCAGTATCCAGCCGAGTGGTAGCCCAAGTATTAGACAAATGAATGCTGAAATGGATGCAACGATTAGTGACAGGCTGATCGCGCTTCGAACGGAGTCCTCGGTGAGGATAGAAAAGAAAGATGCCCATGGGGTTCGTTGTGTTAAGCCAATAAATGGCAATAAAATTAGCAAGGTTGCAAAACTTCCAAATATTGCAATGGGTATGGGTGTTGAAAGGGCTTTATTAGCTTTCATGACCTGCTCCGAATCCATATTGAGAGAGGATTGATTGTCCTGAGTTAGAGAGGACAAAGTCTATAAAATCTTTAGCAGCTGGTTTGCCTGGTTTGAGAGTGGTTATGGGGTAGTTGGTTTGAAGAGAATCTAACCTTGGTATGTCAACAACTTCCACTTCAGGTGTGATATCTGTTATGTAGATCAGTCCAGCATCTACTTCACCTAGTTGAACTTTTGTTCTTACCGAACGAACATTTGGCTCAACGGATGCTGGATTCAGAGACACATCTTCCATTTCTGAGAATGCATATGATAGTGACCCGCAGGGTACTACCGGCGCACAAACAGCTACGACTGCGTCGGAAAGATCTTTAAAAGAAGTTATAGAAGCTGGATTCCCATATGGTGTTACAAGCACAAGATGGTTAGTGGCAAAAATCTTGATTTCTGTCCCAGTTGCTACTCGTCCGGAATCTATGATCCTCGTCATCGTTTCTTCATTTGCTAGCCCAACAACATCAGCTAATGCCCCTTCCGCAATTTGGGTCGCAAGTGTTGAACTGCCTGCTGTGTAGAGCGTTGTCTTTACGCCTGTTTCGTTTTCAAATGCTTTTGATATATCGAGAAATGCTTCGGATAAAGAGGCAGCAGCCATGACTCTAAGATCAGCTTTGTCTGTCCCACAAGATACCGTAATCGTGAAGAAGATGCTGATAACGATTAAAGATATTGGGCTACGGATATGCGTGCTTTTTTTTGTCCCCATATTGTTAAAGCTGGCTCAGGGGAGTTGTATTACGACGTTTGTTGCTTTAACAACGGCGGCAGCTAGAACTCCTTGCTCTAGCTGCATCTCTTTAGCGGCTTCGGAGGAGATAAGCGATACAAAGCGGTGTCCGCCTGCTTGAATTTCAACTTGTGCCATGACGTCATTTTGGACAACTTTTGTTACAAGGCCAACGAAACGATTTCGGGCTGAAAGGTGTTGTCCATGTTCTGTTTCAAGTTCATTGGTTTCTTGAAGGAACTGGGCGAGGTCAATTCCTTCAATTATCCTGTGACCACCGGAAGAACGTGTCGCTGCAATTCGGCCCTCGTCGATCCATGTGCGTACGGTATCAACGCTAACCGCAAGTAATTCAGCAACTTGACCTATTCGATATGTGGACATATTTCTCCTTATAAACTAGGAAATTAATAGAATTATATGAAATTATATGAGAAATTCGGCTTTTTGAGACAAATAAACTTTTGACTGTTTTTTTTCTTTGACCATCACCAAGGTTGACTCAAAGAGTCTCTACTCTTTGGGCATGAGCACACATATATTTGCCCTTCTCCAAAACACCCAAACTGATCCTGATACTCTTGTAGATGCCTGTGGGAACGACCCGGGACAAATTTGCGAATGGGTTTTTAACGCATCCAATAATAAGAACCTTGCCTCCATAGTTGGCTGGGCTGTTGATCGACCACTCAAAATTTTAGTTATATTTATTGCGGGATTTGTCGTTTCACGTGTGATGAAAAAAGCTGTAAAGCATTTTGGAGAAAGGCTAACTGACGATAAAAAGAATCGAGCTTTGCAACAGATCAAAAAGGTCAAAGCTGGCAAGATGCTTATCGATGAACAGCAGGAAGAGCGGAATAAAGCAAGAACTGAGACATTGACCTCGGTTCTTTCCAGTGGAGCGAATCTCGTGATCTGGACAGTGGCAGCACTTATGATACTTGGCGAAATAGGGATTAACCTTGGCCCATTGATCGCGGGTGCAGGTATTGTCGGCGTAGCTGTTGGTTTCGGAGCTCAATCTATTGTTAAGGACTTTCTTTCTGGGATTTTCATGCTTGTTGAAGATCAGTATGGAGTTGGAGATTCAATTGATGTCGGACTCGTTTCTGGAACAGTAGAGCGTGTGACACTTCGGACAACGATTTTGCGCGATGGAGATGGCGGTATTTGGTATATACCAAACGGAGAGATTGCGCGAGTAGGGAATCGTTCTCAAGTATGGGGTCGTGCGCTACTAGACATAGATGTTGCCTATGACACTGACCTTAGAAAAGCCCAACAAATCCTAAAGGACGTTGCTATGGATCTCTGGGAGGATGAAGAATTTACTGCTGGAGACATAATCGAAGAGCCCAGTGTTCTAGGCGTTCAGAATCTAGGGGCGGACGGAATTACACTAAGACTCATTGCAAAAACTGATGCAGGCGAGCAATGGGCAGTTGGTAGAGAACTCCGTCTTCGAATTAAGGAGGCCTTTGATGAAGCTGGCATTGAAATGCCATTTCCTCAGAGGACAGTCTGGATCAACCATCAACACGAAGAGTCTTCATAGAGGCTTACTTAAGTTTATCTAGAGAATTCTGTGCAGCTTTTAGGTCTGCCCTTGCTGTTTCTAATAAGGTCCGAGTCTCTTCGATAAGTTCTGGTTTAGCGTTATTTAAATAGCCGGGATTTGAAAGCCGAGTCTCAAATCCCGAAATTTGCTTTGTTTTCTCTTCTATGAGTTTCATTAGACGAGTTTGCTGTGCTTGAAGATCAACGGTATCAAGTAGGCCAGCTACGAGAATTTCTGACCCTTCGAAAGTTAAAGGGCTAACAACATCGTCCTGAGAGGTTGAGATCGGTAGTACTTCGCCAACACCTGAAAGTATTTCTACGATTCCTCCAGTAGTCGATAGAAGCTCTTGAATATGGTCAGGAGCGTATAACGTAATTGTTTGCTTGGGTTTTACATTCTGTTCAGCTCGTATTGAGCGAATGAGTCCAATTAATGAAGCTGAACGCTCAAACAAATTTAAAATTTCAATTGAATTGAGGTCTGGATCCAATGCTGGCCAATTTGCTGACGCAAGAACATCGGAGTTCTCTAGTTTCATTCCGGAGATCTCTCCACATCGAGCCTGAGAGACGTGCGGCCAGAGAGCTTCTGTAATGAAAGGGCAAACAGGATGCATTATGCGAAGAACTGAATCCAAAACGGCAGCAAGAATGGCTTGTTGTTCTTTATCTTCATTAACTGTTGGTTTGATGATCTCGAGGTATCTATCGCAGACATCATGCCAAACGAAGTCGTAGAGAGTATCTGCGTATACGTTGAACTGGTAGGAATCTATTGCTTGTTCAAGTTTGGAAATAGTTTGTGATAGGCGAGCAATAATCCATTGGTCTGCAAATGGTCTAGAACGAATATCTATCAGCGCGTTAATCTCTACAGAATGGTCTACTCTTCTGAGTGCAAATCTAGTTGCATTCCATAATTTATTGGCAAAATTTCGTCCAAGATCAAATTTTGCTGAGGAGTTTCTCGCTAGAGGCATTTCCTCACTCGGTGACACGATTCCTGCAGCTACTCCATATGCGCTAACCATTTTTTTAGATGGATCAGATGGCGATTCCTGCTCAGGAGCTGCAACAATAGCTCCATAGGGGCTATTGATGAAGTGTGGAGTAAAAGCCTCACCACTGTGAGGGCAGATCATATCTACCGGCATCCGGACATCCTGAGTGTCGGTTGTCATTTGAACCAATGCAAATCGCATAGCGTCAGCACCATGTGTGAATATAATGTCCCGCGGATCAACCCCGTTACCAAGGCTTTTCGACATTTTTTGTCCATGGCCATCTTGTACCATCGCGTGAATAAAGACGTCACGGAATGGGAGTTGCCCTTCAAGGAAGTAACGGTTGAACATCACCATCCTGCTAACCCAAAGAGTAATAATCTCTCGAGCTGTCGAAAGGACTGAAGTAGGATTAAATTTTTCCAGAAGTCCTATAGTTTCTGGGAAATCTTCAGGCCAAGGCCATCCCATAGTAGATAACGGCCACAGTGCAGAAGAAAACCAGGTATCTAATACATCGGGATCTCTGATAAATCCATCTTCTTCTAATAACCGAGTTAACTCTTGTTCGCCTATTTTCATTTTATTGAGTCTTCGAAGAGTGCTATCTGGCGGTATACACACCGACTCTTCAATTTCTCTCTCATTTATTTTCCGAACCATATGGGCTGCGCCGTAAGTGACCCATTCACTTTCCACGGTCGAAGCTTCGTCTATAACCGAATGAGCCATAGGAATTGGGCTTTCAGCTATCGGCCTAACACGAATCCAAACTGGGATTTGATGTCCCCACCAGAGTTGACGGGAAATACACCAGTCTCGAATGCCATCATGCCAGGCATAGTAGGTTCTGGCATATCGTTCAGGGTAGAAGGTAAGTTCTCCATCGCCAGAAGATCCGCTTCTTTCGCGAACTCCTTCAGGCAAATCTGGTACTTGGTTAGGTCCTTGGGCGCGTAATGCAGAGCCTCGAAGCCGATCGTCTGTCACCGCCACATACCATTGGTCGCTTAACCAAGGTTCAATTGGGGCGTGACTTCGATATGAATGCCCAACTGAGTGGGTATATGGCCGTTCATCAGCCAATAAGTCGTGTTCTTTAAACCAGTAGATAATCGCTTCACGGGCTTCTTCTCTGGACAAGCCAACAAATTTTTTGGCAGTCTCTGACACGTCATCCCAGCCGTTTTCATCGGAAATACTGCCATCGGGTCCTAAAACATTTATGACGGGGAGACTATGCCGAAGGCCAATATCCCAGTCGTTGGGGTCATGTGCAGGAGTTACTTTAAGAAATCCTGAAGCATATTTGGCTTTTGGATCATCACTTTCCTCGTCTTCCATGATGACGTAATCGTCACTAATGATGGGTATGACTCGATCGACGATAGGAAGCCGGATTGTTTTTCCCACAAGTGTCTCAGCCCTTGGGTCATTAGGATTGATCGCAACTGCTGTATCTCCCAACATTGTTTCAGGACGTGTTGTGGCGACTACAACACTGCCAGAATCATCTTCAAGGGGGTATCTCAAATACCACATGTAGCTTTGAATCTCTTCCATTTCTACTTCATCGTCGGCTAATGCAGTTCTTGTTACCGGATCCCAATTCACCAGACGCTTACCACGGTAAATCAAACCATCACGGAAAAGTTCGAAGAACGCATGCCGCACTGCAGTTGCACATATGTCATCCATTGTGAATCGGGTTCGGTCGAAATCGCAAGAAGCACCCATTGCTAATAGTTGATTAATAATGATTTGTTCGTATTCATCTTTCCAATCTTGAGTAATTTCTACGAATTTTTCTCGACCTATTTCTAGGCGACTGGTTCCCTGACTTAGTAGGCGTTTCTCAACAACAGTTTGAGTTGCTATTCCCGCGTGGTCTGTTCCGGGCATCCAAAGGGTTGATTTCCCTCTCATGCGATGGAACCGGATCAAAACATCTTGGAGTGTATTGTTGAGCGCATGTCCAAGGTGAAGCGCTGCCGTGACGTTTGGAGGAGGTATGACTATTGAGTAAGTGGGGCCTTCTGCTTTACTACCGTCAGCGTGAAACACACTGTGTCGACTCCAAACAGCCGAAACAGCTGGCTCAGTTTCAGATGGGTTGTATGTAGGTGGTAGTTCGGGAAGTCCGTTTGCTAGTGCCATCAAAATAAGGCTAATGGCGTTTGGGAGGCGAGTGATGTTAGAAACAAAGAAAGGTGATTTTTTGTTACATGTCTTTAAGTTTGAAATAAGGGTTCTGAAGGCTAATTTATTATTACGAAAGAAAATAAATTTCTAAAGAATGCGGTAGCAATGACAGATGTCTCAAATAAATTGAATGAAGATCAAAAAACAAATTTTTCACTTGAATTGAATGAAGATCAAGTAGGTATACAAAATTGGGTTCATGGATTTGCGGAAGAAGTTGTACGGCCGGCTGCAGAAGAATGGGATGAGCGTGAAGAGTTTCCATATCCGATAGTTGAGCAGGCCGCTCAAATTGGTCTTTATGGTTGGGAATTCATGGCGGAGGCATTATGGAATGACCCGACAGGTCTTACCATGTGCGTTGCTATTGAAGAGCTTTTCTGGGGTGATGCAGGTATAGGAATGGCAATTATGGGATCTGGTCTTGCCGCCGCTGGGATTGCATCCTCAGGTACGGCTGAGCAAGTAATGGAATGGGTGCCTCAATGTTATGGAGATGCAAATAATATCCAACTTGGGGCTTTTTGTGCGTCTGAACCGGATGCAGGCTCGGACGTTGGAGGGTACCGTTTATCATCGAAATATGATGAAGTAAAAGATGAGTGGACACTTAATGGAACAAAAGCTTGGATTACTAATGGTGGGATAGCAGATATTCATGTCGTTATAGCAGTTGTTGACCCCGATCTTAGGTCTAAGGGGCACGCGAGCTTTGTAGTTCCCCCAAACACTGCAGGTCTTAGCCAAGGTCAAAAGTATAAAAAACATGGTATTCGAGCCAGTCATACTGCAGAAGTAGTCCTTGACAATGTAAAAGTCCCGGGGAGTTGCCTTCTAGGAGGTAAAGAAAAATTAGATGAACGTCTTGCACGAGTTCGTGAAGGCAAAAGGGGTAATGCTCAAGCAGCGATGCAGACGTTCGAAGCTACTCGTCCTGCAGTTGCAGCTCAAGCAATTGGTGTTGCCAGAGCTGCATACGAATATTCCCTAGAATACGCTAAAGAACGGTATGCATTTGGGCGACCAATTATCCAGAATCAGGCAATTGCATTTATGTTGGCGGATATGGCGACAGAGATTGACGCAACTCGAATGCTTATTTGGAGAGCCGCATGGCTTGGCAAGCAGCGTAATTTCAAGAATGCTGAAGGTTCAATGGCGAAACTCAAAGCTGGGCGCGTTGCTACATGGGTTACTGAACGAGCGATTCAGATACTCGGAGGCTACGGGTACACACGCGAATATCCGGTTGAGCGTTGGCATCGCGATGCAAAGATCCACGATATTTTCGAAGGAACGGAACAGATCCAACAATTGGTGATTAGTCGAGCTATCTCTGGAATGCGAATTGAGTGACACTTAGCCACTAATGCAAAGAACCGCCTGACCACCAGCGCTCAAATCTGGGCTTTATCGCTGAAGAAACAAGTTCAACAATCGTGCCATTTTGCGGAGCAAGATAGGACATCCCTGCGTAGCCTTCTTCAGGAGACTTCGCCGAAGCTAGAAGAGACCAACCAAGGCTGAGTAGGCGATCAGTTTCTTGTTTGACATCATCTACCCAGACCCCAACATGATGAACACCTGGGTCGATGCTGCCATCCCAAATACTGTCCTTAGGACCTTCGAGAAGTTCGAGATGCTGAGGGCCCTCGCAGGAATAGACGAACTTAAGGGGAAGCTTTTGTTGACCTGCCTCAGGAGTCCAAATATTTTGACCAGGTGTGTCAACGGGCTCGGCCCAAGTAACACCTAGTGATGCCCCCATTTCTTCCATTGCAAGTTCTAGGTTCGGTACTCGAATCCCAATATGAAAGATCTCTTGAAAGTTAAACATCATGCCTCATTTTTCGATGTATGGCTCTAAAAGCTTCTCAACCCTCAATGCTTTAGGAACACGTTCTAGGCCAATCTTCTTATCGATTTGTTCGTGCAAGTGCCAGATCCTTCGCTCCTGATAATTTATTGGGATCCCAGTGAGCGCAGGAGATTCAAGTGACTCTTGCATCGGAGCCATATTGTACTTGTCCTCATCCATTATTTGGTCGAATTGGTCAGAGCGGATCTTCCAATGCATTGGTATCTCATCTCCTTCCCAGTCCTTCGGCGCGTAATACCACCACTCCAATAAAGTGTTTCTCTTATCGATTGGCCAGAAAAGAAGAACAGGGAAGCCAAAAGACCCTAGAGGAATAATGTAGTTAGGGAAATAGCTAATTGCTGTACTCGTGCAATCCAGCATGTTTAAGAAATCTGTATTTTCAGTTTGGATAATAGCGAAGTCACCATTGTCAAGTGGTTTCCAATCATCCCAAGAATCCATCCCTTGCTGTTTGACATGTTGTTCTGAATAGCCTGTCGTCATTCTGCTATGTCCACCATCGAATAACCCCATGACAGCACGACGGCTATCCAAAAATGCCCAGCCATCTTTGTTTGAATGAATATGTTTGAAATGGTAGACCTCGAGAAAAGCTTCGGCAGTTACTTTCCAATTGCAGGGCACAATAATGCTTTGTCGATATACCTCGCGAAGATTTTCGCAGTTCAGAGGTTCAAGCATCTGGACTGCATCACCAAGGTAGTCAAGAAGAGGAATAGCTTCTGGGTTCTTATTAACAAAGATAAACCCTCCGAAAGTATCGCAACTTACCTTTGGGAGATTCCGAGTTGACCTATCTAAGTCAACAAAATCACGTTCATCGGGTAATGCTATGAGCGTTCCATCTGTTATGTCATATGTCCATGAATGGTATTGACAGCGGAGACGTCGGTCAGATCCTTTTTCTTCTCTAACTACAGGAGCTCCACGATGTTGGCAGGTGTTATAAAAACAGCGGATAACACCGTCAGCTCCGCGGATGACAATCATTGGTTCTTTAAGTTTTTTAAAAGTAAAGTAATCTCCCGGGTTCGGAATTTCTTCAACGCGGCCAGCGATCACCCAAGAATCGTTAAAGACATACTCCATTTCCAATTTATAAAACTCATCAGAGGTGTAGCGCCCTTTTGGGATGTCATGAAATTTCGGGAATCCTTCGGGAGGGGCTGTACGCGAAACCTCGTAATGAATCTTTTCCTTTATTTCATTAATCGTTTTTAAGTCCATCACTCATCTCCCTACGCTGTGGATCCACCATCGACAACTAATAAATGGCCAGTGATAAATTTAGCAAGGTCAGAAGCAAGAAATAGAGTAGCTCTTGCAATGTAATCTGGATCTCCTGAGAGTTTAAGGGGGTTCGCTGCTATTGCAGCGTAAACGTCTATGCCGCCTTTCTTTAGCGCTTTACCCTGATCAGCTAATCCCTCGGTATCTATAATCCCAGGAGCTATAGCGTTAACTCTAATTTTTTTCGGACCGAGTTCATTTGCGAAGGCCTTTGTTAATCCTATAACCGCAGCTTTTGATGTGCTGTACGCAGTGATACTTGCGCCACCCCGAAGTGCTGCAATCGAAGAGATATTAACAATTGAGCCTCCATTATTCATGTAATTTACGGCTTCTCGAGAAGCGCTATATTGTGCACGGACGTTGAGATCAAGCATTCTTGTTACAAAGTCATCACTCACCTCCGCTATTGGTCCAGTGGGTGGATAGATACCTGCGTTATTTACCAGAATATCGAGAGAGGAACCATTTGCTGCCTCCTGAACCGCTGCTTTCAATTGCTCTGGCACGGTGATATCACAATTAGTAAACGACACGGAAAGTTCTTCAGCTAATTTGTGAATATCAGGGTCAATATCTGCAATTGTTACCTCAGCACCTGCTTCAACTAGCCGCGTTGAGATTGCCGCTCCTATCCCTTTCCCGCCGCCAGTAACTAAAGCGCGTTTTCCACGAAGGTCAACCATTTCAGTAATTTTTGGGAGTTTTACCATAGGTAAATCTTAATGCCTAATATGTCCTTCATTCAATTTAAGATTTTTCTGTGCTCTATTTCGCTATTCTTGGGTGACTGAGTGAAATCGAGTCTTCAACCAAATAAACCCTTTGTTCAGGGTATCGTTTTGTTAGGGATGAAAGGGACAAGTGAATATAGAATCTGAAAGTTCTGTTAGGACAGGACCTATCAAATACCTCTTTCTTTTTTTAGGCTTTGTGTTTGCGGCATTAGGTTTTGTTGGAATTGTTGTTCCTGGTTTACCGACTACGGTTTTTATGATCATGGCTGCCTCATGTTTCGCAAAATCAAGCCCTAGATTTGAACGCTGGATTCTTAATCTTCCAGTTGTAGGGGCTATGGTTCGTGACCACCGATCTGGCTTAGGTATGCCAAGGAAAGCTAAAACGATTGCAATCTCAATGATGGCGTTTGCAACAGCTTTAAGTATCGTATTTGCGATAGATCAATTAGGCATTCGAATCATCGTTGGTGTAGTTGGATTAGTAGGAGTTTGGTATGTCGGAATCAGAGTACCTACACGTGAGAAAGTGCTTTCCCAAAGATTGGAAGGGAAGCAATGACCCTCAATAAAGCTTCGGAGGCTCTCCATGGTGCAAAAGAAATCATTGATCTAGGCTTTGAGTTTCTTCGCTCTGACAGCAATCCTGAACAACACCAAGTATTTCTTTATGATCTCTCACATGCCAGTTCGGCAATTGCGATTTCTGAAAGCTTTCTTTCATTCGCCGATAAAGGGAGAGAAGAAAAAGGAATAGTCGAACTTTTTTGCGCTGATACTTTACGTTCTGTAGCAGCAATGTGTTTTGGAAGAGAAGATATTTGGAGTCTCCAGAGTTCAACACTCGATGTATTAAATCAATATGTTGCTGAACACGGAACACCCCAGAAATATTCGATCGCTTCTCTTTCTTCTCAGGATCCGCATTTAAGCGATGAATTAGAACTTGTGGCTAAGACCTTTAGGCGTTTCGGTAAAGACCATATCGAACATCTCGCAGAGCAAGTCCATCGTGAAGATCTAGATGTTCCAGAGGAGATAATCGACGGCCTAGCGCAGATGGGGTGTTTCGGTCTGTCGATTCCTGAAGAGTATGGAGGTTCAGCCTCTGGCTCTATCAAAGACATGTATGGAATGGTTATAGCTACTGAAGAACTTTCCCGAGCATCATTAAGTATTGGCGGATCGCTTATCACACGACCAGAAATTTTAGCTAGAGCTATTGAGAATGGAGGTACCGACGAACAGAAACGGACATTACTTCCGAAAATTGCGTCGGGGGATCTGATGTCTGCGATAGCTGTAACAGAACCAGACCATGGAAGCGATGTGGCGTCGATAACCATGTCTGCCCGACCTGAACCAAGTGGAGATTGGAAACTCAATGGTGTAAAGACCTGGTGTACTTTTGCTGGTAGGGCTGATCTTCTAATGGTGCTGGCACGCACAAATCCTGATATCTCGCAAAGGCATCGAGGTCTAAGTGTCTTTGTTGTCGAGAAAGAACGCGCTGTTGGCCACAGTTTTAATTTCCAGCAGAAGTCTGGCGGAATGATGCAAGGAAAAGCTATTCCAACGTTGGGATATAGGGGCATGCATAGTTTCGAAATAGNGTTTCAGGATTGGGTTGTTCCTGAAGATTCACTTATTGGCGGTATTGAAGGGGAAGGNCAAGGTTTCTATCTTCAAATGGCAGGATTTGAAAACGGAAGACTCCAGACCGCAGCACGCGCTATAGGAGTGATGCAACGAGCTTATGATGAAGCGGTTAAATATAGCCAAGAACGTAATGTTTTCGGTAACAATTTAAATTCATATCAGCTCACTCAGGTAAAGCTGGGTCGGATGGCGACGGTAATACAAGCATGCAGGCAGTATTCATATGGTGTGGCGGAGAAAATGGCTACGGGGCAGGGTGGATTAGAGGCAGCGATGATAAAAGCCTATTCGTGCAAGGCAGCAGAATGGGTGACGCGAGAAGCGATGCAAATCCATGGCGGGTTTGGCTATGCAGAGGAATATACAGTGAGCAGATTATTTGTTGATGCAAGAGTGCTGTCAATTTTCGAAGGCGCCGATGAAACCTTATGCCTTAAGCTCATCGGTAAGAGATTACTCGCAAGATAAGAACTAATTTTTAGCCTAAACCCTTTCTCATAGGTGGGAGATCATCGAAATCTGGATCTTCTTTTTTCGCTTGCGCTTCGAAAGCTGCTGCCATATCTTTCGGTTGGAACATGCCCGCTTGCCATGTAGCTATGAAGTTAAGGCTGTCAGCGACCGAATGATCCCTAGCGNAATTTACGCTTTCTTTCGTTCCCCATATCGCCAAAGGAGATTTCGATGCAATTTCATTACCAATTTCGATTACTCCTGCAACGAGTTCCTCATGGGTCTCGAATATTTCATTGACTAGACCAACTTCATACGCTCTTTGGGCTGACATTCTGCGCCCTGTATAAGCTAGTTCCCGCACCACTCCTTCTGGNACTAGTTTTGGAAGTCTCTGGAGAGTACCAACATCGGCGGTCATACCAATATTTATCTCTTGGATGCAGAACCAGGCGTCAGAAGTTGCATATCTCATATCAGCTGCGGTAACCATATCAACAGCTCCGCCGACACAGCCTCCTTGGATGGCGGCTANAACTGGCATTCGGGCACGCTCAAGACAATTGAAACTTTCTTGTAGGTGTAATGCGCCACTTCGAGTGACTGCGTTTTGTCGCCCGCGTTCAGTTTTCTCTGATCCTGAGAGATTACCTCCCGTAAATACTGAAAGGTCCATTCCAGCACAAAAATGGCGTCCCGTAGAAGAGAGAACGATTGCTCTGGCTGTCCCTTCATCGCTGATTGCGTTAATAATCTCAGGCAACTCCCTCCAGAAGGAAGGAATCATAGTATTCAGGTTTTCGCCACGAATCATTTGTACGTGGGCTACTTTTCCGACATTTGTTATTTCAAAGCATTCATAGGTCATGCTCAACGATCGCAGGTTCTGGGAACGTCTGCCACCTTTCAGGTAGATTTTCCACAAACATATTCTTCTTTGTTGTTTGTTTCTTCTATGAACTAAATTGTAAATATGGTCAAGACCGAAAAAACTTTCTGTCGTATTTGCCATGCCGCTTGTCCGATGGAAATCGATATTGAAGACGGAAAGAGGATCGTAGCTGTTCGTGGTGACAAAAGTGACCCTTTGTTCGGCGGGTATACATGTATTAAAGGCCGTCAACTTGCCGATCAATATCACAGCCCAAGTCGTTTAAGAAACCCTTTAAAGAAAAACCCAAATGGGACTTTTGATTTAATTAGTTCTACTGATGCTCTTGATGAAATAGCAGAAAAAATAGATGGGATCATCTCTACGTATGGTCCAAGATCAATTGCTACGTATATCGGAACTGGCGCATACCAAAATAGCGTTGGTGTCGCAGTAGGATCCGCTTGGCATCAGGGGTTTGGCTCTCCTTCCTTCTACACTTCACTCACCATCGATCAGCCAGCCCATCGAAGTTCCCTGCTGCGATTAGGGTCATGGGAAGCAGGGTGGCAGAATTTTACGGAATCCGATGTCCTTCTCGCCGTAGGTTACAACCCGCTTGTCTCTAGTTACGGTCCAGCAAACGGGCTACAAGGAACAGATCCACTTGTAAAACTACGGGAGGCAAAAAAACGAGGCATGAAGTTTATTGTTATCGACCCGAGGAAAAGTGAATTTGCCTCCCACGCAGATGTTTGGCTTCAGGTAAAGCCAGGTGAAGACCCTACGTTACTTGCAGCAATTATCAATGTTATTTTGACTCGAGATCTTCATGACAAAGCTTTCTGCAAGGAATATGTAGAAGTCGATCAATTGCGGTTATTGCGTGAGTCTGTAGAACGCTTCTCACCTGATTACGCGTCTACTCGATGTGATGTTCCCGTTGAAGATATTGTTTTGGCTGCGGAGATCTTCGCTGCAGGTCCAAAGGGAACGGCAGGTTCAGGGACTGGTCCAAATATGGCTCCCCACGGGACTTTGATGGAAACATTAGCTCTAACATTGAATGTTATTTGCGGACGTGTCCTCCGNGTTGGTGAAACCCTAGAAAGTCCCTACATGTTATCCCCGGGAGATACAAGGCGCGCACAGGTAATACCTCCGAGCGACCCTACACCTGGGGCCCAGCATCGTGTTCGAGATTTACGTGGTCTTGCCGGAGAAATGATGACAAATGCGTTGAATGACGAGATTCTTCTCAAAGGTGATGGAAAAGTTCGTGCACTGATTGTTTCAGGTGGAAATCCGATTCAGGCGTGGCCGGATCAAAAGAAAACCATCGCAGCTATGGAGGATTTAGAACTTTTGGTTGTAATAGATCACCGTATGACCGCTACGGCTGAATTAGCAGATTATGTATTTGCTCCCCGCCTACAGTTAGAGAGGGCAGACGTACCAAATGTCATGGATAGAAGATTCCCAAAGGTGTATACAAATTACACTGATCCTGTGATCCAATCTGGAGATGATGTTTTGAATGAATGGGAAGTCTTCGCCGGATTAGCTCTTAGAAGGAATACCCCTATCCCTCTCCCTGGTGGTGAACTCCCAGTGGATGAAGATTTAACAGACGGTGATGTAATCGATTATGTCTATGCAGGCTCTAGGCTGCCTATCTCAGAGTGGCGAAATAATAGGGGAGTAATCCATAACAAACCCATTCGAGTAGTAGAGGGTGACCCAGAAAACGATGCGAGATTCGCTGTTTGCCCGCTGGATGTGTATGAAGAATTAGCTCAGGTCCGAAATGAACAGTCAGGCTTAGAGATATTTCAAGGTATCGACTACACAGAATTCCCATTTCGACTTATCGGTAGAAGGCTCAAACATGCCTTAAATTCACTTGGGTTAGAACTTCCGGGCTTAGCAGAGGTAGCAACGACTAATTACGCATATGTACATCCCAAAGACTTGGAAGCCTTTGGTGCCCAGTCTGGAGACTTACTTAAGATTACGTCGCCGCAGGCCTCAGTAGTTGGAGTAGCAGAAAGTGACCCTGGAATTAAACGGGGTGTCATTGCGATGTCTCATTCATGGGGAGGTCTTTCATTAACTGATGAAAAAGTTCGAGATATAGGGACCCCTACAAATCGACTGGTAACGAGCGACAATGGATTTGACAGAATAACCGGACTTCCGGTTATGAGCGCCATACCGGTTAATGTCCATCTGGTCTCCGATGATGAATTACAAGAAGTGGTGTAGACCGTCGCTGCTGCTATCTCTCTTAGTCTTTGTGATTGGTTAATTCCTGGTTTCCTGTAAGTACCAGTTTGACAACTTTCCCGCTCGCATTTCTTGGCAATGGTGTTTTGCGTTGCTCCCAAATAACTGGGATCTTGTAGTTTGCAAGAGTTTCTTTGCACCATACTGTCATCTTTTCCGGAACCAGATCATCATCGTTTACCAGAACAATTATTGCCTTTACCTCTTGTCCTCTCTCGATGTGATCTATTCCCACAACCGCTGCTTCAGATACATTTGGGTGGGCTTCAAGACGGTGCTCTATTTCTACCGGATAAATATTTTCACCCGATCTAATAATCATGTCTCGTGCCCGAGCATTAATAAACAGAAATTCATTTTCAATCCGCCCAATATCTCCCATAGCGAGCCAGCGATTGGATTTTATTGTTTCTTGAGTTGCTTCAGGATTTCCCCAATACCCCAGCATCGTACAAGCTGACCTCACATGAATTTCTCCCTCATGGCCATTAGGAAGTGAGTTATTGTTTTCATCTCGAATATCAATTTCATAACCCAAACACGCCTTACCTGCAGATGAAGGATTATCTTTGAATTCCTGCCCTCCGATTGATGTAACAACACCGCAAGATTCGCTGCTGCCATATCCCTGTCCTATTGACGTTGCTGCTTGGGGGAAGTATTTAGCGATCTGCTCCTGCATGTGTTCTGAAAGATGCGCCCCGCCGCTACTCATTCTTGTAAGGCTTGAAGTGTCGTAACTCTCAAGTTCTGTGTGAGACATCACGCGGGTTCCCATATCGCCTATTGCAGTCCAGTTAGTCACTTTTTCAGATTCGATAATTCGGAGAACATCAGCTGGGTCGAACCGGCCTTTACGAAAAACGATTTTTGTCCCGTTTGCCATGTTCATTAGAACCCCAGCAAGTAGTCCAGAGATATGGAATAGGGGAGAGGTTGCGAGAACAACGTCTTGTTGATTAGGAATCGCAGAAGGATCGACCCCAAGTTTACGCAATGCAATTATTGTTTTCTCATGGGCGTTATAGATAGTTCCATCAACAAATCCGATTAGGCCTCTGTGGGATAGAAGAGCCCCTTTTGCTCTTCCAGTCGTTCCGGAAGTGAAGAGAACAAGTGCTGGGTCGTCCTCATCGATATCTATTTTGTTCTGGCTGAGTTCACCTTTTTCAAAGAACTCTGGATTTTTGTCGAAATCTATTACGGATATAGAACTGTCTATATTGTCTGCACGCATTAGGCGACGACTATCACCGATGAGAACCTTGGGCTTAGTTAATTGGAGCGAATGAGCAATTTCAGTTGATGTCCACCATCCATTAATAGCAACAGATATAGCACCTAAGAACGTAGTTGCGAAAAAGGTAATTACCCATTCAGGTGAATTGGCGGCAAGTATTGCTACACGATCTCCAGCGCTTACCCCATAATCATTATGTAGGCGATAGGCAACTGCTCTTACGATAGCTGGAAGCTCATCATAGGTAATTCTGGTGTCTTCCAAGATAAGGCACTCACGCCCGCTCCATTTGCTGGTATGTGCATCGAACATTTCCTCTAAGTTTCGGTGGCGATTACGAAAGACGAGGAGTTTTTCTCCTAGAACGTTCTCTATCGTTGTCTCCCATTGTCCGCCGAATCCACAGAGCTCAGATCGAACGTCATTAGCGATGTTTCCTTGATCATTATCTGTCGTCATTTCAAACCTTATAGTTTTGCGAAAGGGCCATTTGTTTAACTATCGGTTAGCTGAAAGAAAATCGAGAATATGTGAAACTAACACATCAGGCGCATCTTCTTGACAGAAATGGCCTACACCTGGCAATTCAATAACTTCCTCATCGGGCCATAGAGATTTGAAGCCTTCTATAGCGCGGTCAGGAGGGATAGCTCTATCTTCAAGGCCCTCGAGGAGGATAGCCGGTTTTGCTTGTAGCGCTGGAACTCCCTCAACACCTTCAAGAACGTAGTCAGATATTCGACCTAGATAAACGTCTATAGGGAATTCATAAGCTCCAATTGAGCTGTCGTAATCAGGGAAAGGTGAGCTGTACGCATCAATCCAGTCATCATCAATGACACTTGAGTTCTGAAAGCCAATGATCTTCATAATGGATAAAACGGTTGATCCTGCATTTCGAAGTATTGATTCGGTCCGGCCACTTTCCATGCCTTCACCTATCCATTCAAACCATGGGGATTGATGGATTGGAGTTACCGATTCTGAAACCCTTCCATACCCAGCGACTGTGTTCATGTAGACCATGCGTTTTATATTTTTTGGAAAGCGAACAGCATAGGCTGTTCCTATAGGCCCTCCCCAGTCTTGCATGACAAAAGTGATGTTAGATAGTGAGAGTGAATCAATGAGTGAAGCTAGATTCTCTGTGTGGGTTTTTAAGGTGTATTCGCGATCCATGGGGGTTTCGCTCTTTCCGAAGCCCATATGATCAGGGACAATGACTCTATTATTTTGAGCCAGAGGTGGAATCATCTTTCTATACAAGTATCCCCATGTTGGTTCCCCATGTAAACAAATGATTACCTCTCCCTCGCCAACGTCTACATAATGCTGATTAAAGCCAGCGGCATTGCAGAAGTTAGGGGTAAAAGGCCAAGTTCCGTTGAATGTTTCATCTTTAGGAATCATCAAGTAATTTTTTCACAATCAATTGACAGAATCCATTTCAGTTATAACTTTCATTGAAAGTGAACTCTCTAATGATCAATCGAATTAGTAAGATAAGCGGCCGACCCCTGAGCTAGGATCGTAACGTAGGTGGTGGCTGTTTCTCCACGTATGCTTTTCAAAAGAGTTTTAATGGGTGGAGTCAAATGAGTAAAGAAGAGCTTTCAACATTTCGAGATCGAATAGATGAACTCGATGAAAAACTTATTCGGTTACTTGCTGAACGTTTTGACATCACTAAATCTGTCGGAACTCTAAAAGCAGAACATGGTATGCCTGCCGCTGACCCTGAACGTGAAGCGCAACAAATTGAACGCTTGCATGAAATAGCTCAAGAAGTTGGAATGGACCCTGAATTTTCTGTAGAGGTCTTTCGTCTTATCGTTGACGAGGTGATTCGTCACCATGAGCGAACAGCTGAAGAGTCTTCGGGGTTGTAGCAGTTTAAATACTAGTTTCCTTCCATTGGTTCCAGTAGGTTACACTTTCAGCGGGTTTTCTTGATCCCGGCCGGAAGTCCTCACCGGTGTAATAAGCCGTAGGTATACATGCTAGTTGGGTCACATTATCTGGAATCCCTAGAGCTTCACCGACTCGTTCAGCAAAGCGAAGGTGCAAAGTTGTCCATGCTGTTCCGAGACCTCGAGCACGAGCGGCTAGCATATAGCTCCAAACAGCAGGAAGAACAGACCCCCACCATCCTTGAGTTCCTCCGCCGAGCCCCCCCACCATATCAGCCGGACTCCCAAGGGAGCAGGGTATTGCAAGCACTGGGACATTTTCAAGAATCTGGGCCAAGTAATCACTTGAGGAGATGATTTTCCCGATTGTTGAATCGTCCGGAACTTTCGAAGACACTGCAGACTTTTGTTGTTCTATATAGGGGGCATAAGCTTCGCGATAAGCTTCCGCTACAACCTTTTTCTTTGATGGGTCATCAACTATCACCCAACGCCATTTTTGATAGTTTCCCCCAGCAGGAGCCTGTGTAGAGACACGTATACAATCAAGGATCAGCTCTCTTGGTACTGGCTTGTCTAAGTCAAGCCGTTTTCTTACGGCCCGAGTTGTAGTCAGAAGATGGTCTACTTGGGTTAAATCAAATTTTGTCATGGTGGCGATCTGTCTTTCTCAGAAATAAGTAACCGACTAAGCTAGAACCTAGTCGGGATTAACTAAATAATCTGGTTAGCTAGGAGGCTTCATGGCACGTATAACGATTCCGGAGGGTGAAGGGCTTGAGCGCAGTCGAATGTGGGCTCTTCAGAGGAATGTTGCTGAGGGTATTGGTATCGCTGGGAATGCGCTTTATACGCAGATCTCACTTGATACTCGCGTACGTGAGGTAGCACGGATGCGAATCGCACAAATTAATGAATGTCATATATGAATGGATACTCGTTCTGCATCGGCGATGCAGCAAGGACTTGAAGAGGATCTATATCACCGTGTATCCGAATATGAGGATATAGGAGCTTTTACGCCTTCAGAAAAGCTCGCTGCAGAGATGGCTGAAAGGTTTGTATTTGATCATGTGGCTTTAAAGGATGATGAAGAATTCTGGGCGAAAGTACAAGCTAATTTTACCGATCAGCAGATTCTCGAGTTAGTCGCGTTAATTGGATTTTGCCTTGGGATGGGACGGCTCTTGACAGTCTTGGACATAGCAAATGATTGTCCGGTGAACAGAACAGCCGATCCAGATAAAGATCCTACGTATTACGTCCACGGCTAATTGTGAAGTTTTGATTATTTATCGGGTCCTTCTATTTTTTACTGCAAAGAATACTGAGTGAACATACGACATAAGGAGAAATAATGGCGGGTCCTTTGAAAGGAATCAAGATTGTTGAATTAGGTCAGATGATTGCTGTTCCGGGAGCAACGTACTTATTGGCGACACAGGGCGCAGAAATCGTTAAAGTTGAAAACACAACGGGTGGAGACGACCTGCGGATGTATGGCAGTAGAAAGAACGGCATGTCGGGTTGGTTTGCTAACGCTAATGCTGGTAAACGATCTATTGGTATTAACCTGATGAGCGAAGAAGGGAAAGAGATTTTTTGGCGCCTACTAAAAAACGCCGATGTGTGTATTCAAGGTTTTAGGCCTGGAGCGGTTGACCGTCTCGGGTTCTCGTATGAGCAAGTTCATAACGAATTCCCAGAATTAATTTATGTTTCATCATCTGGATTTGGTTCTTCTGGCCCGTATAGCGACCGGCCGGTTTATGACCCTGTTATCCAAGCGTTGTCAGGGTGGGCTGGTGCTCAGAAGACCGCTGAAGGGCCAATGCTTATTCGTGGCATGGTCGCTGATAAAGTAGCGGCTTTAACCACAGCACAGGCAATTACTGCCGCCCTTTATAGCCGAAATATATCCAAGAAAGGCCAGCATGTAGAGATCTCAATGCTTGAAGCTAACATTGCATTTAATTGGCCTGATGTCATGATGCACGAAACTCTTCTTGATAATGATGCGCTTCATCTTCCAAACCTTCTTGGCTCCTACCAGCTTTTCGCAACAGAAGATGGGTGGGTTTCTGTAACTGCAGGAACTGATAAACAATGGCGGGCTGTATGTGAAGCCTTGGACCGACTGGACCTGTTTGAGGATAATCGCTTTTCCTCAGCTGCGAACCGTAGTAAAAATTTTACTGATTGGTATGAGGCGTTTGCTCAAATGGTCCAAGCCTTTCCCAGTGATGAGGTGTTATCTCGGTGTTTAGATGCGGATGTTCCCGCTGTCCCCGTTCTTGACCCAAGCGAAGTTTCAAATGATCCGCATGTAATAGCAAGAGATGCATTAGTAGAGATAAATCATCCGACAATAGGAAAGATGAGAGTTCCTCAGCAAGGAGCCACTTTCTCAGATGAAGGAAGTACTGATCCTACTCCTGCGCCACTATACGGTGAGCACACTGAAGAACTTCTGATCGAAATAGGGTTCGAAGATGAAGATATCATTCGTTTACGGAATTCTAATACTGTTGTATAGGCGCCCGGAAAAGTAACGACCTATGGAATCATCAACCTGCACAACTCGACAGTTTTTAACAAGGTCAGGTATTCAAATTCAGGCTGACTTCTGGGGAGAACTAAATGAGAACTCTGTAGTTCTACTTCATGGCGGCGGCCAGACCCGCCATTCATGGGGCTCTACAGCTGCAGAGATCGCTAGCAAGGGTTGGTGTGCAATTTCGGTGGACTTGCGCGGGCATGGAATGTCAGGCTGGGCTCCTGATGGAGAATATGGCCTTGATGGCTTCGCAGAAGACATTGACAGTGTCCTTCAAGAAATTGGAGTATCGCCAGTGCTAGTAGGTGCTTCTTTAGGTGGGTTAACCGGTATGTATTTAGAAGGACATCTTCGACCTGGCTCTATTAGATCCCTAGTGTTAGTAGATGTTGTTCCGCGAATGAACCCGAAAGGAACGGAAAGAGTGAAGTCCTTCATGTATGAGCATATGCAATCAGGGTTCGCTACTCTCAAAGAAGCAGCAGAAGCAATCTCTGCATATAATCCTCAACGTGAAATTCCATCAGATTTGGAAGGTCTAAAGAAGAATCTTTTCCAACGTGATGGGAGATGGTTTTGGCACTGGGATCCTGCATTTATGGAGAATGCGCGAACTCCACAGAGGTTAGGGATGCAAGACTCTGATTTCCTTCATAAGTTATGCTCAGCTGTTGAAGTTCCCATGCTTCTTGTCAGAGGTCGTTTAAGTGACCTAGTCACTGAGGTTGAAGCAGAAATTTTTTTGAGTGATTTCCCTAATGCTGCGTATGTCGACGTCACTGGAGCAGGTCATATGGTAGCTGGGGATAAAAACGATGTCTTTACTAAAGCGATTGTAGACTTTCTCGATTCAATGATTTAGAGGTTTGACCGAATAATTAGTCTGTATTGCTATCTTCTGGTCTTATTTCTTTTTGGTACCAATCTGGCATTACTGCTCGAGGATGTTCTCCAAGGTCAGGTCTAACTATTCCAAGAAACGCATAATCCCAATCCGAAGGAAGCTTTTGAGTATGGGCACCACCATCAACTCGAATTGTTTCTCCGTTGACGTAGTTCGACTCATCGCTTGCAAGATACAGAGCACAGTTTGCGACGTCATCCACATGCCCCATCCGCTTTGCTGGAGTTTGAAGCCGAACTGCTTCAATAGCTAGTCTGTTTACTTCTGTAAATGCCTCTGCGGTCATATCTGTTTCGATAACATGGGGAGCTATACAGTTAACCCTTACCTGATCGTTGCCGTATTCAACGGCTGCTATTTTTGCAACATATTCCAGCCCAGCTTTTGACCCTGCGTAGCCGACACGTCCAATCGCTGGCCGTTGAGCGGTAAGCGAAGAGCATAGAATCGCAGACCCGCCACCTCCTTGAGCCATGGCATTACACATAAAGCGAAGAAAATAGATAGCCCCGTTAAATTGAACTCTGACCATAGGATCAAGGTGTTCAGGAGTAATCTCCTTGATCAGGCTGACGTCGTCATATCCGGCAAAATTTATAGCAGCATCTATTCGGCTATATTTTCCCATTATTTCTGAAACAGCGATTTCACCCTGATCAAAATTAGTTACATCCCACTGCACTCCCATTCCGTTGTATTGTTCACCGACTTCGTTGGCTAAATCGGATCTTCTCCCGGCAACAACAACCGTGGCACCTTCTTCAGCGAAACGTTTCGTGCACGCTAAACCAAAACCGGTTGCCCCACCAACAACGACAACTACCTTGTCACTTAAACGATCCATGCTAAGACAGTAGCTCGTGTTTGTTGTTAAATGCTCACGTTGAGAAGAATTTGTGCTCCTTCCTATGAGTCATATTCAATACTTTTGGGTTAGTGTGCAAAAAGCGATAAAAACACAGGAGGGAAGCTATGGGCTTCATGGACCAATTTCGATTAGAGGGTAAAGTCGCCGTAGTTACTGGATCAGGGCAGGGGATTGGAAGAGGTATTGCATGGGGTCTCGCAGATGCTGGCTGTGATGTCGCACTTAATGCTCGCCGCATGGATGATTTGGAAGAGACAGCACGCGGTATAGAGGAACGTGGAAAGTCTGCGTTGATTTTCGCAGCAGATATCCGTGATCGTTCTGAGGAACTTGCTGATTTAACTATTGAAAAATTCGGGAAAGTCGATATATGGGTCAATAACGTTGGTGGCTCAGATGAGAAAAAAACAAGGTCTCTAGTAGATACACCTGATGAGATTTTCAGAAGTCAATTGGAATTGAATTTAACGACCGCTTTTCAAGGGGCAAAGGCTGCAGCAAAGAAGATGGAAAGTGGAGGCTGCATCATTAATATCGCCTCAGGAGCTGGGATGAGAGGCTCACCGTTTACCGGACCTTACGCTGCAGTCAAAGCAGGCATGCTTAATATGACCGAAACGTTAGCAATAGAGCTAGCTCCAGAAATACGCGTAAATGCAGTGTCGCCCGGACCTGTTGTTACCGAAGCCTTTGATAAGGTGCTCGGAGCTGCTGATGCCGAAGAAGCAATTGCTGCAACAATTCCATTGGGCTTCCTCGGAACCCCCGATGATATTGCCCATACGGTAGTTTTTCTTTCTAGCCCAGCATCTCGATGGATTACCGGAAGAAATATCCTCGTTGCTGGAGGGCGTACACACAGAGGCTACCAATATCAGCAACGCGTTGAAGAGAATACCGATAACTAGAAATAAAAGGAGAAAATATGAAACTTAATCTCACGGTTGATGAAGCTCTTGCAACAACGAGAGCGGTCAGAAAACGACTTGACTTCGATAAACCAGTCGAGCCAGAAGTTATTCGTGAATGTTTAGAAGCTGCTATTCAATCGCCGACAGGATCAAACTCGCAATCTTGGCAGTGGCTTGTTGTCACTGATCAAGAACAGCGGAAAGCGCTTGCAGATTTATATCGCCAAGGATGGGAATTCTACGTTCAGATGGATGGGAACGCCGCTACAGCGTATAAGGGTGAAGACGCTGACCGGATTGCCCAGCAAGACCGGGTTGCCAGTTCTGCACAATACTTGGCGGATAACTTTGAAAAAGTTCCTGTAATGATGATTCCGCTACTTCCTGGAAGATTTGAAGGGCTACCTTCGATGGCAGTTACCTCGATGATGGGGTCTATTCTCCCAGGAGCTTGGAGTTTCATGATTGCAGCGAGAGAGCGTGGGATAGGTACTGCGTGGACAACTATACATCTCATGTTTGAAGAACAGGCTGCAGAAGTACTCGGAATAGATTACGAAAGCTACACACAATGCGCGCTGATCACCTGTGGCTACACCCACGGAACTGACTTTAAACCAGCTAAACGACCACCTATAGAAACGGTTTTGCATTGGGACAGCTGGGGAGGTGTACCACCATGGTAGAAGTGGCTTCACCTGAAGAGATAGTGGACAAGTTTATGCAGTGCATCAATGAAAAGGACTTAGATTCTGCGACTGCTCTTTTAAGCGATAATTGTGAATATGATAACGTGCCTATGGGGAAAGTCTTTGGACGAGCAACAATCCACGAATACCTTCTTCCGGTTATGGAACGATGTACTGAGATCGATTGGATCACCACCCGACAAGCAGCGAAAGACGGGTTGGTACTTAATGAACGCCTTGACCGATTTCTTTGGCCACATGGGTGGGTAGAAGTTCCAGTCGCAGGAATTTTTGAGGTAACCAACGGTGAGATTACTCTTTGGCGCGATTACTTCGACTTACCTACATACATAGACCAATTACCAACTCCTTCTGATTAGCAAGGAAAACATCATGACTTCAAAATTGCTCTCGCCAATGCAAGGAACAGTTCTGGTCGTTGATGTTCAAGTCGGCGATGACGTAGCTGAAGGCCAACGAGTAGCGATTCTCGAATCTATGAAAATGGAACATGAGATACCTGCAAGTTCCAGTGGAACGATCATCAAGATTCATACATCGATAGGAGAGACCGTCCTTGAAGGACAGGAACTCTTTTCTTTCGATCTAAAAGAAATCAACCAAACGGATGAAACAGCAATATTCGAACCAGATCTTGATTACATTCGTGAAGATCTAGCGGAAGTTCAGGAAAGACACGAAATCGGCCTTGACCATAGGAGGCCAGAAGCTGTCGAGAAACGAAGAAATCGTGACCAGAGAACCGCAAGAGAAAATATAGCTGATCTCCTTGATGGTGGTTCCTATATTGAATATGGCCCGTTGGTTGTTGCCCCGCAGAGAAAACGAAGATCTATTGATGACCTGATCATGAATACCCCCGCTGACGGGATGATTGCAGGGATAGGAGAAGTGAACCGAGATCACTTTCCAGAAGATAAAGCACAATGTGTTGTTATGTCTTACGACTACACAGTCCTTGCAGGAACCCAAGGCGGCCAAAACCATCGGAAAAAAGACAGGCTATTTGAAATCGCAAAGCGGCTGAAACTTCCAGTTATCTTCTTCACAGAGGGTGGTGGTGGCCGTCCGGGCGATACAGATGGCATGCAGGTCGCAGGGCTAGATTGCTTAGCGTTCGGCCTCTGGGCTGAACTTTCAGCGCTGGTTCCCTTAGTCGGTATTAATTCTGGTTATTGCTTCGCAGGTAATGCTGCAATCTTAGGGTGCTGCGACGTTGTGATAGCAACAGAAAATTCAAATATTGGAATGGGTGGTCCCGCCATGATTGAAGGTGGAGGCCTAGGAAGCTACCACCCTTCAGAGATTGGTCCCATGGATATCCAACGTGGTAACGGAGTTGTTGACATCACTGTTAAAGATGAAAAAGAAGCAGTAGAAGTAGCAAAAAAATACCTCTCCTACTTCCAAGGACCATTAGCAAATTGGGAATGTGAAGATCAAAGAGAGCTACGTCACCTTGTTCCAGAGAATAGATTACGCGTGTATGAAGTGCGTGACATCATCAAAACCATGTTCGACAAAGATTCAATTTTGGAAATTCGGAAAGATTTCGGGTTAGGAATCATAACCTCTCTTGCGAGGATCGAAGGTCGACCCGTTGGAGTAATCGCTAGTAATCCCGCTCATCTAGGTGGAGCCATTGATAGCGATGCTGCTGATAAGGCATCAAGGTTTATGCAGCTCTGTGATGCTTTTGATTTGCCCTTGATAAGCCTATGTGACACTCCAGGTTTTATGGTCGGACCAGAAGCTGAGAAGACAGGATTAGTTCGACACGTAAGCCGGATGTTTGTTACTGGCAGGTCGGTAAGCGTTCCAACGTGCACAATCGTCTTACGAAAAGCCTACGGATTAGGCGCCCAAGCAATGGCATCAGGAGGATTTAAATTTCCCTTGTTTACTGTTTCTTGGCCAACTGGAGAATTTGGTGGAATGGGGTTAGAAGGCGCCGTGAAATTAGGGTACAGGAAAGAATTAGAAGCAATAGAAGACCTTGAAGAGCGTTTAGATGCATACCAAGCTCTTGTCGACCGAATGTACGAAGTTGGCAAGGCAACCAGCATGGCCGACCATTTTGAAATCGATGAGGTGATCGACCCTATGGAATCTCGTAGATGGATTGCTAGCGCACTAAAAGCTTGTTCCCCCCCGAAGCCTAGGGACGGTAAGAAGCGCCCAATGATTGACACTTGGTAGAAAGAAAGTTGGGTTTCAAACGCCTTTAGCGCCTCTACGGTGATTTTCGTACACGCTTATAAGAATCATTAAAGCGCCACTTGCAAGACTTAGCCACAGGCCAGTTCCCGCTTCCAATCTTTCGTTTTGAAGGGTGGTAATAAGCATTGCTAGAGGGACCAGAAATGCCGTCAAACCCATGCCAAAGAGGAGATGAGAAAGAAGCATGTTTGGACCTGGTTCTGCAAGGCCCTTTGGTCGCAAACGCATAAGAGCAGCGAAACCGACGACAGCGCCGATGATCAGCAGCAAATAGCCAAGTCGAGGACCTGAAGCGCCTTTACCTAACGTGTCGATACAGACGTCTCCGAGTTCTTTACATTCGTTACGGCCATCGAACGTGCTTAGTTTAAGAGCACCTATTTTTAGCCAAGTCATAAACGGAAATACAATGACGCCTACCGAAGCAACAAGCGCCAGTACTGAGACAGCGTTGCGGTCTATGTTCGATAGAGGTCGAATTCCTTTATTAGGTCGAGTTCTTGCAAGCGAGAGTATTCCTAGCTGGGGGATAAATGAAGCAGGCCAATAGGCGGCTACGAGTGCCCAGCCAGTCCCAGCAGGGTCTTTTTTAACGGGAAGGACAGGTAACCAACCAAAGATGAATGCGAAAACGTTAACGGTAGCAAACAAGCCAAGAGCCAACGTAAGATGTTCGACGCCTAGCCCAGGTAGCACCTTTGAGTAACCGCCCAGTCGCATAAGAGCGAGAACGCATAAAGCTACTCCGGTCGCAACTCCAAGGATCCCAAATCCAGCACCTCCAAGGAATTCAAAAGCGTCATAGTTGGCTTCTCGACGTTTAGCCCATTCTCCAAGAAGAACAAACACGAAGTACATTCCAGCGAAAACTAGATGAGCGAGCACAAATGGATTTTTTACATTTGTAAGTAGTCTCTGCTGCAGCGTCATTGTGCCTCCTCAATGTCACCACCGAGGTAGCTGGCTTCAAGGAGGTCTTGGCGCTCCATCAGCTCGGCAGCAGTACCTTCGAGGACTATTTCTCCAGAACTCATAACGTAGCCTCGGTCAGCTACTTCAAGAGCAAGGTGTACGTGCTGTTCCACGATAAGAACCCCCGCCCCTGTTTCGTCAGCTATATCACGGACGATAGGGAGAAGCCTCTCCACAATAATTGGGGCAAGACCTAGGCTCATTTCATCAACTAAAAGCATCTTTGGGTTAGAGACTAATGCTCTCGCCATAGCAAGCATTTGCTGCTCACCACCTGACAATAAACCAGCTCGCCGATTCATAAGAGGACGGAGAGCAGGTAAAAGTTCTAGCGCAGCATCGTATCCTGCCTGCTGTTCGCTTCTTTTTCCTCTAAGCCCAAGGCGGAGGTTTTCTTGAACGGTTAGTCCGAAGAACAAAGAACGGTCTTCTGGGACATGGGCCAGACCTCTTCGGGCGGTTCGGTGAGGGGCACCAAAGTTCGTTTCTGATCCCAGTACCTCAACACTCCCTTCAAGAGGTTTCAAAAGCCCAGAAGTCGTTAACAGCGTTGTTGTTTTCCCGGCTCCATTCGGTCCGAGCAAAGCAACAACTTCACCGGGGCTTACATGCAGATTTACATCTCGAATAACCGCTACGCCACCGTAGCCTGAAGACAAGTTTGAAACGTCTAGAAGGTTTCCAGATCCGGTTTCTTCATTTCCGTTAGCAGATAAGGTGTCAGTCATCTTGCCCTCCCTGATCATGTTGGAGGCTTGTCATTCGCTCACCAGCCTGAGCTTGAATCTCTCCTGCTTCTTCTCCAAGATATGCTTTCTTCACTGTTTCACTTTCCCGAATTTCTTGTGGGGTTCCTTGAGCGATGATTTTTCCGAAATCAAGAACATAAATGTAGTCACAGACACTGAGAACTAATCCCATGTCATGGTCTATCAGAAATACTGACATGTCATGATCGAGGAATTCTCGGAGGTGGCCCCCAAGGATCTGGCTTTCTGCAGTATCCAAGCCGGCGGCAGGCTCGTCAAGCAAGATAAGGTCAGGGGATGCAGCTAGCGCTCTAGCGACGCCGACGAGCTTTCTACGTCCGTGGCTCAGGTCACTTGGCATTGCATCTGCAACATCGTTAAGGCCCATGATGTCTAGGGCCCATTCAATCTGTTCTTCAACTTCTTTATCTTTTCTTGGCATATAGATCATGTCAAGGAGAAAGCTGTACCAACGCGTATCGTATCCAGCGACAAGTAGGTTGTCCTTAACAGATAGGTCCTCAAACAGCTCTAAAGACTGGAAAGTCCTTACTAGTCCTCTTTGAGCTCTTTCATGGGGTTTTAATTCGCCGATATCTTCTCCATTGAAGATTGCGGAACCCGCTGAAGTAGGTACATAGCCAGTTATAGCGTCTATGAATGTAGTTTTTCCAGCTCCGTTGGGGCCTATAAGTCCAACGAACTTACCTTTAGGGACCGTAAGATCAACCTTATCGCAGGCGTTAAGTCCACCAAATGTGACGGTTAACCCTGATGTTTCAAGTATATTGCTCATACTGAAGCTCCTTCAGTTGCATTGTCCTCATCAGCTTCAGAACTTTCATCTTCATCTGGATTTCTACGCAATAATGCCAGAGGTCCCTTTCCTAAGGCATCAGACTGCAGTAGTGCGACACCTTCACCACCGGTGACAATGGCGTTTAGGATCAAACCAACAGCTCCAACTGCGTTGATCATTCCACGTTCCACATCACCGAAGTGCACTCCGAGGAATTCGGGCATCATTCCACCTGCAACTAACAGGCCACCGACGACGGCTCCGTATCCTGTAGTGATTCCTCCCAGATATACGAATGCTAACAATCCAAGGCCGCTAAATATAGCGAAGTTCTCTGCCTGGACTGCTGGGATCTTATAAGCGAGCATGATACCAGCGATAGATGCGATGGCTGAGGAGATACCAAAGCCAAGCATCTTAGCGTTCTTGACGTTGATTCCAGCAGCTGCAGCGGCTCGTTCGTTTGCACGGATGGCTAAGAATCTTCTTCCGGTGTTTCCACGCCGAAGATTGACTACCGCTACTCCAACTAGTGCAGTAATAATTACGAGGAAAAGACTGTATTTCCAATAGTCTGTTCTGAATGTTTCTTTGTTGAAACCGCCGATGTATTGGCCAAACCAGGACGGGTTTGATGGCGTGGGTTGAATTGAAGCTGCACCTTCGCCCATCAATGACCGGCTCTTGGTCAGAAGTTCTTCAATAGCAAGAACTGAAGACATAGTGACCACGGCAAGCTGGACACCTCGAATACGTAAAGCTGGTAGACCGATGAGTAGCCCTAGAAGCGTTCCTGCAACCACAGCACACACGAATCCGAGAATTGTCGGCATATTTATACCGGTAATGACGTAATAGTCGTCTGGCCGTTGAAGGGTTCCATCACCAACAAAACGGATCATCATGAAGGCTGCAAAACCCGCGATGCTGAACTGTGCTAAAGATATTTGACCGAGATACCCAACGATGACGGTGAGGCTGAACATGAACAATGTCGCCAAGATACTGGTTGTAAGAACGGCTTCCCATTTCGACACGAAAACGTTTGAGAGGATAAGGGCAAAGCCCATTGCGAAAATGGTTCCCACGACAACGTTGTTGCTAGCAGGGGCATTCGGCTGCCTTCCAACGCTAATTGAGCCTCGAATAGGTAACTTGTCCCCCTGGAAGTACAGGACGAGAATAATTACTAGGAGCGGCATAAAGGTTCGTACACCTTCAATTTCGAGCCAGTTTGGCCACCAGTCGTTATTGGCTAATGAAACGCCGCCACCTGACATCATGCCAATGATCACTCCGCCTAGGACGGTCATCGGGATGGATGTTAATCTGCCGAATAAAGCGGCACCTAGTGCTCCAACGACAAGGGTGGCGTATAGCGATGGTTGTGTTTTATGGAGGAAAATAATTCCGGCAAGTCCAGCTAGGACAGAAGATAGAACCCAGTTAATTCCAGCAATTAGCTGTGGTGAGTATCCGAGTAATGATGCCCCTTTTTCATTTTCGTCTGCTGCGCGGGTTGCGATACCAAATCGGGTGTATCTGTATAGGCAGAAGACAAACGCTCCCATTACCACCGCGGCTGCGAGCATGGAGAAGTTTGCGCGCGGAATAGTTCCGCCGAGGCCGAGGAAGTTACTTACAGGTTCCATATCTGGTTTAAATATCCAGAATCCTGAGCTGCTTCTGTTCTGTCCGCCGAAATTGACGGCGATAACAGAGTCTAGATAGAGCAGTACACCTACAGAACCAATAACTTTTCCAAGGATCGGGGCGTTCCGAAGTGGGCGGAAAACCAGTAGGTGCATCATCAAACCAAGCAGAACGGAAACCCCGATCGAGATTAGAAGCGTGGGAACTAGAGGGGGTTTCTCTATATACATTTCGAAATCAAAAACGTGTATTCGGGTGGGGAGATTATTTATGCGAAGTGTTTGTAAGAAGCCCCACTCTGGGATTATGTCGAACCAGGGAAGATAGAGTTCTCCAGATGTTCTGAGTTCATTGAAGACGTAAGCAGCGTATCCTGCTACTGCGCCATGGCCGAGATTAATGACTCCAGAGCCACGGAATGCGACCACGAGACCAGTTCCGAGCATCGCGTACAGAGACCCAGTACCAACACCAGCGATCAAAGCTATTAAGAATTGATTCATTTAAGCGGGCCCCCTCAGTTATCTCGCAACTCTGCATTTATAGACTAAATCGTCTTCTAATTGCAAGTCTCAATATAACAAGTCTTTGATAAAACTGCGGGCATGAGATGGTATTAACTGGTATCTGTAATTTCTCTTGACTCAGAAGGATGTTTTTTTCTGCAAGGCGCCTCGATGGGCCTCGATGGGCTTGCTGAACTAGTAGAAAACATTTTCAAGGAAAACGTGTGGCGGCGGTGCAACTTTTATGTCGCACCGCCGCCACTTTAAGTAGTTAGCAAATATTTTATTTTTTGCTTAGGACTTATTTAACCTGCAGCTGGTCGAGCGTTTGCTCCTTCAGCCATACGGAGGAGAAGGTCAGTTCCATCTAGGATTTCTGTTCCTAGAGGACCATAATCCCAACCACCGTTGTCGTATCCGTTCCAGACATAGTATCCGGAGTCTTTCTTACAGACTGATACGAACTCGGAACTGTTTGTTGTACAGTCCATTGGCTTCGAACGTCCTGCACGGTTCCAGTTATCCTGGCCGGCAAAGTATTCGATTACGGCTGCGTTGTCATCAACGTCTCCACCACTGTTTTCAAAGCGCATCAGGGTAATGATTGCTGTAACCATTACGTCGTGAGCGACATTCATAAACTGTGACTTCGGCGCATCTGGGCCGTAGGCATCTTGGTTAGCATCTCGCCAAGGGTTGTACTTGGTTTGATATGGGCTAAGTTGTACGCCTTCGTTCGGGGTGTAAATTTCTTCTTCACCACCGAAGATCATTCCATGAGAGAATGGCTGTGCTAGTACTGAGTCATCCTTACAGGAAGCAGAGGAGACAATTGCCCCTTCGTATCCTGCAGCGACCATTCCTGCTACGAGCTCCGCACAGTCAGATGCTTGGAGTCCGAAGAATACGCCAGGGTTATCTCCCTTAGCTGCTTCTTCGATGATTCGCTGAATAACGGCTTCGTTATCAGTTGGGTCACCGGAAGCATCTTCAACACCAATGAATGATGTGAGTAGGCCTTCGTCAACTAGCTGTTGTGCTGGTCGTTTTTCAGTATCTTCGAAGCACTCAATACCAGGGGCACTGTTTGCATAAAGAATGATCAGCGGATCAGCTTTAACAACTTCTGCCATGTACTGCATACCGGTTGGGAATGCGGACACACAACCACCTTCGGTCGAGATTAGACCTGGGGTGTTGAAGTCTGAAACGAAGATTGGAACTGTTTGCATAACTGGAACGCCTGCAGCAACAAGTGTTGGCCACTGGAGAGGGTTGAAGAAGTCAATCCCCTGAATGTGGACATTTGGTGCTTCATCAGCGATGTCGTTTGCACAGTTTGTAGCTTCGGCTGGATCCAGACCATGAACACATGGTTGGAAATCGATTGGCCGACCGTTCATACCACCGTAGTTGTCGTTGAATGCTTGAGCTGCTGCTGCGGCACCTTCACGAATTTCGGGGAATGAACCTACTGGGGTACCTTCAATGTTTGACATTGTTACAACAATTGCGTCAAGGCTATCGTCGGCTGGTCCAGGTGGGTTATCAATTAGGCTTTCTAGCAGTTCGGCTCCGTCACCATTTTCAGCGTCAGAAAAATCACCGCCTGCTTCTTCTTCAGTAGCTTCTTCTTCAGCTTCTTCTTCAGCTTCTTCTTCAGCTGCTTCAGATGAAGATGCTTCAGATGAAGATGCATCATCGTCAGATGATTCTTCACTTAGAGCGCTGTTGTCGGAGCTACTGCTACTTCCACCATCGTCATCGTCGTCACCGCAAGCTGCTGCGATGAGAGCGAAAGCGAAGATGAGTGAAAGCAGTTTCAATAGTTTGCTTTTTCTCAAGGGTCCTCCCCCTCCTATTATCTTTCTAACGTTTTCGTTAGACTTAGCACTATACCCTGTGACAGATGCCACATTGCATAGAGAATTAGAAATCTAATCGAGTTTTCCATAAGAAACAAAGGTTGAACGAGATTGTAACGACTTTGTAAAATACGGCTTCTTAGCTCTCCCGATAGTCGTTAAAATCTCGATCCCGTTCGCTAAGGCTTTCTTTAAGATCTCTTGAAGCTAGTTTCTCCATATATTCCTTGGAAGAAGGCTGGTGGAAGCCAAGCGCCTGAATATCGGCCGTCGAACGGATTCCATTGCGAATACCAGCTGCCTCCATCGCTCGATGAGCAGATCTTTTATTGAGCGCTAGAAGATCAAGTGGGATTTTCGAAATACGTTCGGCAATTTTAAGTACTTCCCCTTCAAGATCCTCCACATTGAAGGCCCGATTCGCCATTCCAGCTTGGACCGCTTCATTACCGCTCATATGGTCACCAGTTAAAAGCGCTTCCATTCCTTTCCGGAGGCCCATCATCCATGTTTGCCATTGCATATCTGGAGGGGACATAAGTCTTACAGGTGGGTAACCAATTTTGGCATCCTCAGCTACGTAAATTAAATCACATGCGTTAGCGAGTTCAGATCCACCTGCCAGACACCACCCGTGGACTTGTGCGATTACGGGAGTGGACATATCCCAAATCTCGAACCAGTTATTTACCACGTGGCGTGACCACCATCCATCAGTTTTTGCGATGGATCTCTCCACGCTCCGGTTTGGTTGAGACAGATCATAGCCAGCCGAGAATGCTTCACCGGCACCGCGGATCACCATCACTGAAATTGANCGGTCGCGATCTCCATCTCGCAATCCATNAAATAACTCTTCGCGTATACCGTCATTGAGAGCATTACGTTTTTCTGGGCGGTTCAATGTAAAACGCCGAACCTTATCTATGGGGTTGTCTATTATGACATTTGATGAGGGCACGTAAGCTCCGTCTCTTTACTCTATTGACTTTCACCAACACATTGCTGGCGTTAATCTAATTTGCCACTCAGGTAGGCATCCCGCAATTTTCTTTTGTTTATCTTCCCCATGGTGTTTCTCTGTAAAGTTCCGACAAGTTCGTAACTTCGAGGGCATTTGTAGTGAGTCAGTCTCTCTCGAAGCCAACCTGAAAGCTCCTCAACATCTAAGTGAGTATCTGAGTTCGCTGGGATGACAAGTGCTTTTAGTTCTTCGCCGAGATCGGGATGCGTAATGCCGATGCATGCGACGTCAGCGACGTCAGGGTGTTCTATCAGAAGTTGTTCAGCTTCAGCGGGGTAAATATTGACACCACCTGAAACCACCATGTCGCTGAACCGATCCGTAATGAACACGTACCCATCTTCATCGATGTAACCGATCTCTCCGAGAGTGAATAGTCCTGGTTCAGGATTCGCTGCTGCTGTCTTTTCAGCGTCATTCGGATAGATAATTCCTCTGCCGGTAGCGTCGCGAAAGAATAAACGTCCTTCTGTGTTCGCAGGCAATTCATTGAGATCTTCATCAAGGACTAGACCGGAGAAAGGAGGAATTGTCCTTCCGACAGATCCTTCATGGTCAAGCCATTCCTCACTTGTAATCGCACATACTGTTCCAACTTCGCTGGCCCCATACGCGTCGCGGAAAATCGGGCCCCACCACTCAATCATTGACCGCATGACATCGACAGGGCATTTAGCACCCGTGTGGGCANCTAACTTCATGGACGATACGTCATATTTCTGCTTTATGTCATCCGGTAGGCTCAAGAGACGAACGAAGTGGGTGGGAACCATCACAGATGTTTCTGTTTTGTGCTTCTGAATAGCAGCTAGTGTTGTTTCTGCGTCAAAACGTCCAAGGATTACTGAAGGTATCCCTAGCGTTAGTAGCCGCATGCCAGAAAGTGGCCCTGTATGGTACATCGGCCCAACAACCAAATGAGTTCCGAATTCAGCGAATGCGCTTTGCTTAAGACCTTCAATATGTTCACTCATCGATTTTCCCCCTGCAAACATGGTTGGCGGGAGTTCAGTGCCTTTAGGTTTCCCAGTCGTTCCAGATGTGTATAAAAGGTTTGGTAGCGGCACTACCGCATCTGGTGGATCTTCAGGGTTTGCTTCATCAAGCCAACTATTCCAATCAATAAGTCCTTTGTTTGTTTCGCACTTCCAACCGATCACCTTATTGAGGCCAGCTTTCTGTGCGGCGAACAATCCTCGCTCCATTGTTTCTGGCCCTAAGAAAAGTATCTGTGCCTCAGAATCTTCAAGAATATAAGCGGCTTCTTCTGCGGTGAGATGAAAATTCACTGGGACTGAAGAGGCACCACCTAGAAGTGCTCCAAGGTGAGCGAACGCTGTTTCACTTGCATTTTCTGCGAAAACAGCGATTCGGCGTTTTTCTCCTAGTTCACTAGAAAGAATATGATTTGCACAACGGTTAAGAATTTCGTTGACCTCTAGCCATGTATAGGAAGAGTCTGGATCAGACAGGGCAATATCATTAGGTGAAACTTGAACTTTTTCACTAGCAAATTTTGGCATCAGAAACTATTTTCTCGAGTTGACGAGGAAATTATATGGGACAATGATTTCTTTGCGAAATTAACGCTCTGCGAAATACGCTCTTTCGCAACTGTTAGTAAAGAAACTAAGCCATCTGGGCGGAATATTGCTACTGCTATCATTATCGCGCCAGCTGCTGCATTTCGAAGGATCTGCCCTTCACTGGATGTCGTCGACAAAAGACCTCCGGGGCTGATAGCTGCTCCGATTAATGCCCCTCCCAAGTGGGCTACCCCTCCGAGGAAAAGAAGAGTTACGTTGGTTATTCCGGCGAGAGCATCCCAAGTGGAAATTTGCAGGACCGTTTGCTGATAAGCGGTAAGGACACCCGCTATTCCAGCTATGGCGGACCCTACACCAAAGCCCAAAAGTTTAGTACCTGATACATCGACGCCACATGCCGCCGCTGCACGTTCGTTGGATCGCACTGCAAGGAATCTTCTCCCAGTTATCCCTCGACGAATTCCAATAACACCTAGAACGACAATTAATAACCAAATACTGCAAAAGATAATTAAAGTGCTTCGATCTCTGCTCACGGAAGGGTCGACAGTGATATCAATTCCAAACCAATTTGGAGGAGGTACTGATAAATTTGAACGGGCGCCTTTACCTATAAGAGGTTCGTTGGCCATTATCAGTTCATTTGCGGCTACTGCGCCAGCTAAAGTAACAACAGCAAGTTGCAATCCACGAATGCGTATGGCAGGTGCAGCAATTAGTAAGCCAATAAAAACTGCTATCGTTACGCCAAAAAGCATTGCGACTGGAGACGGTAAGCCGGGCCCTTCAAGAACGAATGGGCTAAATCCGTAACTTTCGCCAGAGGCCGCGAGTCGAGTAGAAAGATAACCAGCAACCCCAGCGAACGTAAGATTTGCTAAGGAAAGTTGCCCAAGGTAGCCAATAATGATCACAGAAGACATCATGAGAACAGCTGCGATGATGCTAGTAATTAGTTTTCCTTGAGTTAATGCTGAACCTTTTATCAAGACCCAAATAACAATGGTTCCAACTAATAATATTTGCCACAGCAAGTTCCTTCCATCCGAAGCAGTGGGTTGTCGATCTGCAAACCGTGTGCCACGAACAGGTAACTTATGACCACGGGTGTACTGAAAACCGATGATCATTAGAAGAGGAATAGCATGCCGGAGGCCCTCAGAAGGTATCCATTCAGGCCACCAAGTCTTCAATGTAAGGCCGGCTGTAGCAGATTGGAAAACCCCTAGAAGAATTCCCCCAACCGTCGCTAGCCAAGGTGATGTGAGATTCCCGAACAGTGCGGCACCCAGAGCGGGTATAACAAAGAGTGTGTACCTGTTAGGTGATAGAGAAACCAGATCAAGGGCAAGAATTCCTGCAAATCCTGTGATCACAGTTGAAAGCAGCCAGTTAAGAGTCGCTATTTTCCTGATGGAGTAACCAAGAAGTGTCGCTCCCGATTCAGAGTCTTCGACTGCACGAGTAGCGAGCCCAGTGCGGGTGAAGCGATAGTAGGCTGCCAAACCTCCTCCGACAAGTAGCGCGATGACGAGTAAGGAGATGCGTTCGTAGGAAAGTTGCCCATCAAGCCCGAAGGGGTTTTCCCATGAACCGTTTGGGAGTATGCCATCAGTGATCCTGTTTTTCCCTCCNAATTGGTAGAAGGCAACAGAGGTAAGGTAGAAGAGGGCACCTAATGACCCAATAATTTTAGAAATAGCGGGTTTATTTCTTAGAGGTCCAAAGACGAGAGTTTGGACAGCTATGCCAAGAAGAAGAGACATGAATATAGCTGCGACAAAGGAGGGGAATTTACCTACGCCTTCCGATGCGACGCTCATCTGGTAAGGGATATCTATCGGACCGGGTATGAAATCTACCCAAGGGAAATATATATCTCCTGATTCGCGCATAGTCACGAACGTGTATGCGGGATACATGGCTAAAGCACCTTGATCTAGATTGATGAGGCCTGATCCTTTGTGGCCTATAACGATGCCGCTTGCTAAAAGCCCGTAGAACCCACCTATGCCTATCCCTAGAAGGCCGAGGATTAAAATAGAATTCATCTACTGAAGGCAATCATGCTTAATAGAGGTTCTTCATTAAGAATCATCATATGAATCGGATTCCTGTTCTTATTGCCCTATTCCTATGTAACGGAATCCTTGATCTTCCATATCTCGACGCCGTAGAAGATTTCTAGCATCTACAATCACCGGCTGCCGCATAACATCTCTAATTTTTCCAAAATCAAGATCAGTGAATTCTTCCCACTCAGTCAAGATTGCAAGTACATCAGCTCCTAAAGCAGCTTGATATGAGTCCGAAGCGATATCAAGTTCCTCTAGTTCTTCGACCGCTTCAAAAACCATCGGGTCGTATCCTGCTACTTGAACATCTTCTGCTAGGAGGTATCCGATAACCGCCAAAGAAGGTGACGACCTTAGGTCATCGGTTCCGGCTTTAAATGTAAGCCCTAGAACAGCGATCTTTCCATCTTTATGTGCATTCTTATCAGGGAGTTCATCCATGATTTTCTTGGCGGTTCTTTCCAAGTGAATCTGATTTCGATCGATTGCCTTTTCAAGAAGTTCAAAATCAAATCCAACCCGTTTGGCAGTTTGCACAAGCGACGAACTGTCCTTGGGGAAACAGGATCCTCCCCAACCTGGCCCCGGCTGCAGATAGCTGGAACCGATTCTTGGATCAAGTCCTATTCCCTTCGTAACGTCAGTAATATTTGCACCAACAAGTTCGCATAGAGCTGCTATTTCATTTACGAAAGTCAATTTCATTGCTAGGAAAGCATTCGCAGTGTGCTTTGTTAATTCTGCCGACGCAGCATCAGTCAGCACTATTGGAGTATCAATTTTGCTATATAGTGCGGCGACTTTGGTTGCTGTCTCATCCGATTCCGCACCAACCACTATCCGAGCAGGATTTAAAAAATCTTGAACAGCGTTACCTTCGCTGAGAAATTCAGGATTTGAAACTATCTCCACATCTTTCCGAGATAGAAGATTTTGTATGTTCGAAGCAGATCCGACTGGCAGGGTGGATTTATTCACGATGATAGATTCGGGTGGAATTATCTCTCTAATTTCTTCTATCGCGGCATGGAAGTACTGCATATCGGTGGTCCCATCCGACTTGGGTGGTGTCGGAAGACAGAGAAAATGAAATTGAGCAGTCGCACTTGCACTTCGGGCACCAACAACAAAGTGCAGATTGTTGTCTGAAACAGCGGTGCTTACAAGTTCTTCAAGACCTGGTTCGAAGATAGGGATCTTCCCTGCTTCTAGATCTTGGATTTTTTTCTCATCAATATCAGCGATCGTGACGTTATGACCCAAAGAAGCTAAACAGGCACCAGTCGTCAAGCCAACGTAACCCGCTCCTATTACTGCAATATCTGCCATGGTGGCTTCCTCTTTCCACAAATTCAGATACAAGTCTAGCTACCACTTTGAAGAACTGTTTATCTGAGAAAATCCATTAAAACTTAATGTTATTTCGATTAATGTATGAAGGATTAGCGACAAAGATTTTTCTTTCGACCATAGGAACTAATTTCGCATAAATCTGTTCAAGCTTGTTATCAAATTCCCCATTGCGTAAAGCATCAGATAGTTCTTTCTCGCTATCCATATTGAAATCATCTAGAAAAACTTTGAGTGCTTTTCTATCTTCGGCAATATTTTGGATTTCTCTCGATGCTATACCGAGAGCATTTGAAGCTATGCGTAATTTCCACCGTTGTGTAGGGGTTGTTTCCTCCTCAAGTTCTTCAGAAATAAATAACCCAACTGCTTCAATAAGTTGAAGTGCTGAAGGCGCGTCATATGGGGTATTTCCCCTAGGCGGCAGCGCCATCTCTAATTCATCATGCATGCTCAACTTATTTGGTCCTTTAGTGCCAATAAGAGGTCGTATTCATTTTCAGCAACGCGTCTACCGATAGTAGCGATCTCGATAGAGGTAGTTCTACCTGAACGGAAATCTCCTCCCATTTGAAGGCAGATAATACCCCAGCGGAGTGTTCCAAAGATTTCCCACCACAGAAGCGTCTCTAATGGAACGTGCATTCCACTAGCTTTCTCGTAGGCGTCAAGAAGATCTTGGTATGACCCTAATCCAGCTACGTTTCCATTTCCGCCAAAGCGCCAAGCCCGAACGCACATCCAGCCCAGATCTTCTCCAGGATCTCCAAAGTGCGCAATTTCCCAATCGAGTACTGCACGCAAACCATCTTCATCAACCAATAGATTACCAAGTCTGAAATCCCCATGGACCAGACAAGAACTGAGTGGTTCAGGCCGGTTCGCTTCGAGCCACCGTATGGCTAAATCGAATGTGGGGTGGGGGTCACAGAGAGCATCGTAAATAGTGGTGAGAGCTAATAAGGAGTCTGCTGTCTCAATGAGATCGACCTTTTCTAGTTCTTTCTTCGGGATTGAATGAATAGCTGCAAGTGATGAAGCGCAGTCATTGACAAAGACTGAACGAGCTACCTTCCACTCAGCGTCTCGGAGTATTTTTCGAGCAATTGTTTCCCCATGAATTCTGCGCGTAATAGTAAAACTTCGCCCAAATGGGTTAGGTGTTTCAGAGCTTGCAATAACAGTAGCGACTGGAACGTTCCACCCATGAGCGATATTCACAATTCGCGCTTCGCGAGCGCAGGTTCCAACAAGTCGATCTAAGCCCGCCCGGTCCAGCTGGAGAATCAACTCAGATACTTTCTCTTCTTTATCTATCGCATTAAAGCTCCACGTTTCACGATTCGCCCCTCCTGTGAGACGGGTAAGCTCGGTAACTCTAACTTTCCCAAGGGGTTTCTCAAGCACCTCAGCTAAATGTGGAGTCCATTGGTCGGGGTCACTACCCACTGAAATTTCTTCCTGAGGGTAGCCCGTCATGAATCTGATCTAAATATTCGCTCATACCGATACCTATTTCCCCATTGCATTGGTACCTAGTCATCGCTTCAGTAATGCGAGTAAGAAGTTTTTCCCCATCGGGCGTCTTTCTTCTATTACGAAGAGGGATTAGAGAGAGAACTTCTCCAGTAATTTCATATTCTTTTCCATCACTAGTTTGCGCCCAACATTGCATTCCTGTCTGATAATTATCGTCGTCCCAAGTTGTCTCAATCCGGCAGTCCTCAATTATTTTGTATTCATTTCCTTCAAGAACCATTCCGGATCGACGAACCTTTTCACTGCTGCCATCTGGGCTGATTATGGAGAGCATCAAAGCGAAATCAGGCGAAAAGACCATGGGAAGCCACCTATACCAACTTATTGACTGCCAATAACGAGGCCCCCATGATTTATCACGAAGCCCTAAACCGTTTATATCGAGTTCTTCTTTGTCGACGATTATTGCGCCCTCCATCTTTCCGTGCTGTTCGTAGTGGGCTTTAGCGAAACTACCTTCTGCGCTTATTTCTATTTCAGATCCATCTTCGTAGACAGGTTTCCCACCGTACATTGGAGACATTCCAGTCCAGTCAAGTGAGATTCTGCAGTCGACTATTGGATTTTCATTGAATGCTTTGCGAGGGTCCGCCATTTGTTTAGGGTCTTCAAGCAGACACACTTTGCCAGAGTAGGAAAGGTTAAGTGCTTCAAAGGGTTCAATCACATTGATAGATAAGCCCCCAGCCTGCATAGATCTGTTATTTGAGATTTGTGGTCGGTCAAACATGAACCCGATTTGACCATTCGGCAAGTAAACGCAGATTGTCATTTCTGCATATCCTTCATTTACCCTATTGCCTAGCCGAAACCACCCGCCTACCTCTTCTGACAAATCAAATGTATTGAAATACATAGATTCGTTGTAGTTTTTGGCTTCATCAGGTTCATGCGGGTATTCATCTGATGGATCTAGGACGGTTATAATTTTTTTTCTTTCCATAGAAGAACGATACTCTTTGAAGAACGATTCCAGAAATTTTCTCCGTTAGGGTTTGCAGGATTAGAAGTTCTTCTTGGTCTATCTATGTGGCAATCAAGCTTCTTTAGAACAAAGGTAGCTCATCTTGTTTCTTAGGGGCATCTTTGATCTAATAGGAGAAGTCAAGTTTAAGTTGGGGGTCACATGGAAGAAGGTCGTCTAGCAAACAAAGTTGCTGTTATTACTGGTGGAGGAAATGGTATTGGCCGAGCCACTGCTTTGCGGTTTTCCGAGGAAGGTGCTGCTGTCGTAGTGGCTGATATTCAGGACGATAAAGCGAAAGAAACTGCTGAAATGATTCTTTCTACCGGAGGGCGAGCCAAACACATTTCGGTGGACGTTTCAAGCNGCTCTGATAATGATGAAATGGCNGACATGGCAGTGGCGGAATTTGGAGGGCTAGACTGCCTAGTTACCGCTGCAGGTATAAGNCATGCCAATTATGTTTCCGGTGATATTGAACCGGACATCAAAAACATTGTTGCGAATCGCGCTGATTATTTGGAGAGGCCAGGCTGGGAATTTGTTGAAGGAGATATAGATTCTTTTGACAAGGTTCTTAATGTCAATCTACGAGGAACGCTTCTTGGTATGCAGTCCTGTGTTGCGAAAATGCTCGAGAATGAAACGCAAGGATCTATCGTCACTGTTGCTAGTATCGCTGCTAAACATCCGGATGCTGGGCCAGTGTCCTACACAGTTTCCAAAGCTGGTGTATGGATGTTGACAAAAAAAGCGGCGCGTATGCTTGGCCCAGTCGGTATTCGCGTAAATTCTATCGGCCCTGGGTTCATCAATACGCATATGACTGCGATCATAGACCTCATGGATGAGAGCGAAACTGCGGCCTTCAACGAAATGATCCCGCTAGGTAGGAGGGGAGAACCCATCGATATCGCTAACGCCGCATTATTCCTTTGCAGCGACGAAGCAAGCTACTTCACTGGTGAGATCCTGCATCCAGATGGCGGCTTTTTTACCGAGTGAACTAAAGGCCTAGGTCTCTTCCAATTATTTCTTTCATGATCTCTGTAGTACCGCCATAGATACTTTGTACCCTCCCGTCCCTCCAAAGACGAGAAATAGGGTATTCATCCATGTAGCCGTACCCTCCATGGAGTTGAAGGCATTGGTCAATCGCNCTTTTTTGAAGTTCAGTGGTCCACCATTTTGCCATTGCTGCCTCTTCAGCAGTTAATTCATTTTCGTTTAGTGCAATAACGCATTTATCCACGAAAGCCCATGCGAATTCCAATTCGGTGGCTATCTCCGCCATTCTGAACCTGCTGTTTTGNAAACTCCCTATCGGTTTCCCAAAAGCATGCCGTTCCTTAACGTAATCAAGAGTGATATCAAAAGCGTATTGAGTTCCTGCTACGGCAGAAACAGCTATATTTAATCGCTCTTGGGGAAGGTTGAACATCATATAGTAGAAGCCTTGATTCTCCTCACCTAACAAATTTTCAACAGGTACTCGAACATCTGTGAAGAATAGTTCAGCTGTATCTTGGCTATGCCTACCTACCTTTTCCAAATTGCGTCCGCGTTCAAAGCCTTCCATTCCTCTCTCAAGAACCAATAACGAAATTCCCCGATGGCGNGCATCAGGGTTTGTTTTCGCAGCCACAATAACCAAGTCCCCATTGATTCCGTTAGAGATAAACGTTTTAGCTCCATTAACGATAAAAGATTCGCCGTCTTTAACCGCAGATGTGGTTATTGACGCTAAATCAGAACCGGTACCTGGTTCGCTCATAGCAATAGCTGAGATAAGTGAGCCGTTTGTCAGCCCAGGCATCCACCGTTGCTGCTGCTCTTCGTTGCAGTACTCCTTGAAATAGGGAATACAAATGTCATTGTGGAGCCCTATTCCGGAACCTGCAGTAGCGACACCTGCTAAGTCGAATTCTTCTCCCATTATCTGGTTAAAGCGGTAATCTGCGATTCCACCGCCTCCGTGTTCTTCGGGAAGGTCAATACCGAGAAATCCATTCACTCCAGCTTTTTCGAATAGCTCTCTTTCGACAATCCCATTTTCTTCCCACATTGCATTGTGAGGAACCATTTCTTTTTGAACGAACTGACGGAAAGTATTTCGAAACAGCTGGTGATCTTCGTCAAAGATGTTTCTTTTCATCTTGCTCCTTAAGTTTGCGCTGCTGGCCCAATGAACGCTTCGATTGCTTTTACAGCACTGGAACTAACGGTGGTTTCTGGACGGTAGCCGATCAATCCGGTTACAGAAATATATCCTTCGTCTACCAGCGATGTATCAGTATCCGGTTTTAGTTCAACATCTCTAGGAGTAACAGCGATACGTAATTTCCCTGGGATACTTCCATGCAGCGAAGTCTTTGTAGTGCCAAACGCAGCGATTCTTCCCCAACGCACTCCATGAATTTCCGTAATTGGCTTGTTGGGTATATTTATGTTCAATACTGTCTTCCTAGGTGCCTGTGTTATCCAGTTAGTGGCAGCCGTAGCGACAGCACCGCTTGTTTCCCAGAACATTTCGCTTCCATCCCTTTTCTGGCTGATCGCTATTCCAGAGATACCAAAATTTTGCGCAATCATTGCTGCCCCAACCGTGCCGGAGTGCAGTACTCCTCGACCACAATTAGCACCATCGTTACTTCCGGAGACAACGAGTTCCGGAGCTTCACCAAAGGTTTCAAGCATTGCAGTCAGGACGCAGAATGCAGGAGGCCCATCAATACCCCATGCTGGGACATGCGGGGCACCTGGGATTGTGTACGGCTCTATTTCAAATTCAGCTCCATGATCAAGGGTGCCCACTCCAGCTCCCCATCCTGACCTTTCGCTTGAAGGTGCGGCTACGGTTATTTCATGACCCGCTCGATCTAGGGCGATGGCGATGGCGTGCAGCCCTATTGAATGAACACCATCGTCATTTGTAAGTACGATCCTTGCCATTAGAAGTCAATTCCTTTGATAAATGATGCGATTTCATAGTCAGCTGCTGCTGAGAATGTTCTTGTGATGCACTTCTCAAGAAGTTGCTTCCCTCGCTCATTAGAATAGTCCAGATCACTATCTATTACTTGATTGTATGTTTGAACTAACAGGCTTGCTTTTAGGTCATGCCAACATTGGTCAATCGAGTAATCCTTTACGCCGTTGCCTACTAATTGCTCGTGGTAATGGTTAACCAATTCCTCACCATAGTTCTGGCGGTCCTCGATACTTAGGGAAGCACTAAGCCAATTAGAGATATCCCATGCCCCCCAGAAGCGAGTGCAGTACTGAAAATCAATCATCGTTAAAGTTCCATCAGAACCGAACAGATAGTTTTCGCATCTTGCATCGTTATGAGTGAATGTTAGATTACCTTGGCTAACACACCAATCTAGAAATTCTGGGTATCTAGGAATAAATTGTTCAACAGCTTTCAGGGTCTCCGGATCTAATCTTGAGGACCAATTATCCTTAAACGAATCGATCAGGTTCGCAGCTAAGATTTGTGACGTCTTGTACATCGCATTGTTCATAGGGGGAAGCCAATCCAGTTCATACAGATCATCAGTTTCCCAATAATGGGCGTGCAACTTCGCAAGCATTGAAAAAACAGAAGCTGTTTTATCTATTTCGGCTCCGGTTACCTGATCCATCACCGTCACATCGGAAATCTCTTCAATCAGTATCGTAAATGGAATTCCACTTTCATCGATTTCGGAGAAATAGCACTTAGGGATTTCAACTGGGAAACTCTCACTTCCATGCTTGTAGAAATTCACTTCACGGAAGTAATACCCCATTCTTTGGCAAAGAGATATGTTCTCCATTGCGGGAGATTGACATTTCGCTACAAGGGTCTTAGGCCCCTTTTCAGCCTTTCGGTAAGTTAAAAAAAGGCGGCTCACTTCACCAAGAATGCCGACACCTTCACCCAGATCCGTGCAAGTAAATTCTGCTATTTCTCCGAATTCGTCGGGTAGGACCTCGTTAAGCCAGTCAGTAGATATTTCTCCGACTGTTGAAGGAAGCATAATAATGTGTAAACCCAGCCGATCTTAGTGACTAGACATTTTTCAATGCTTCCATCACTTCGCGCCACTGCTCTGGATTTGCCTGACCAGGGGCATAGAAACTCAATCTATCTATTACATCCCCGTATCTTCTCCCAAGTTCAGGCGCAACCTTGTCAGGTTTTGCAACTACCGCAAAGGTATTCAAGATCTCATCATCAATTAGAGTCCCCATTTTTACCCACTCACCTTGCTTTGAGAGTTGGTTAAGTTCTTCTTGTAATCCTCCCCACCCATGCAAATCAAGAACACCTCGATAAGCAGGGGTCGACCCATAAAAAGCAATTTGTTGACGGGTAGCAGCTTCGGCTTGGCTCATCTGCTCTTCATTTTGTCCTGTAACAACGAAGAAAGGCCCCGAGATAGAAAAACCATCGAGAGTTTTTCCTACCTTTTCTCGCCCCTTGGCGATATTTGGGATAGTAACCTCGCGGAGATACTTCTCTGTTGTGAAACCATGGCAGATAATACCATCGCAGACTTCGCCGGCTACTTGCGTCATTAATTCACCCACAGCAGCTAGGTAAATATTTGGTGGCCCAAAATCTTCTAAGTCGCTTTTGTTCGGAATAAAGAAAGGTGTCATAAGCGTATGGGTATAAAAATCACCTCGAAAATCAAGTTTCGTTCCGTTTTGCCATGAGTCCCAGATAGCGCGCATAGCTAAAATCATTTCCCTCATACGCGCAGCAGGTTTGGACCACTCCATACTAAAACGCTTAGTGATATGAGGTTTGATCTGGCTTCCAAGCCCTAGGTTAAACCTGCCTTGGCTCAGCGCTTGAAGGTCCCAGCCTATGTTGGCAAGGATCATAGGATTACGAGCAAACGCTACTGCAATAGCAGTTCCTATCTCAAGCTTCTCTGTATGCTCAGCAGCAATAGTCAATGGAAGGAACGGATCATGGCTTGTTTCAGCAGTCCATATGCCGTCATACCCTCGCTCTTCCTGAGATTTCGCTTCTCGAGCAATTTCTTCAATATTTGGGGAGAACCCCATCCCTAATCCGCCATCTACCTTCATACATCTCCTCCTTCGACATTTCGTTCCCTTAGTTTTTCTGCAGTGCAAAGGAAATCTGCAGATAGATCGTATGGGCCTGAATAATGTGGTTGGAGGAAACGGCGACTGAATTTCCAACCATCATCGGTTCTAACATATTCGTCATCGTAATGAGCGAGCAGAACTCCCCGGTCTCCATTAGCGCGCACAACGTGCTCTTGTATATACCATCTACCCGATGCGGTATTCCCTGAAGGATCTACATCAACACCTCCATTCAGAACGGTCTGGACAGTCGCCTCAAAACCTTTCATAGCCCCATACCAGAGCTCTTTAATAGAATCTAAGCCGTCAACAAGCCGTCCTCCCCCAAGGTCCCAGACCGCATCAGAGACCCACGTAGAAGCCCATTGTTCTCCATTTCTATGGATCACGGCATCCGCATACCGATGAACCAGCATTGCAATTTCGTTATAGTCACTCTCGTCAGTAGACATCTATACCCTCCTTGCCTACTAATGGGTTTAGCACTTATGAGTTTGCTTTGCCTATTACGGCTCTTGATAGTCTAAGTATGTCTTCTATCATGGAGGATCATGAAGGTTAAAATCCCAAGGTCAGAGAGGGAATACTAATGAAACTTGGATACAACACGGGATATTGGAGTGCCGGTCCTCCTGATGGAGTTGAGGCGGCAATTGCCGAATGCGACAAATTAGGATTTGAGCATATCTGGACTGCTGAAGCCTATGGCTCAGATGCGCTAAGTCCCCTCGCATGGTGGGGAGCTAATACCACAAACGTCAAATTGGGTACGGCAATCATGCAGATGTCAGCTCGGACACCTGCAGCGACCGCCATGGCGGCGATAACGATGGATCACCTAAGCCAAGGACGTTTCATACTCGGACTTGGTGCTTCTGGACCTCAAGTTGTTGAAGGCTGGTATGGTCAGCCATACCCGCGACCATTAGCTCGAACACGAGAGTTTGTAGAAATTGTTCGATCCATCATCGCACGAAAAGAACCGGTTGAGTTCCAAGGGGAACACTATACGATGCCGCTTCCTGCAGGAACGGGCTTAGGAAAACCCCTCAAGTCTACGGTGCACCCATTACGCAATGACATACCAATTTACTTGGCAGCTGAAGGACCTAAAAACGTTGCCCTATCAGCAGAGATTTGTGATGGTTGGTTACCTCTCTTTTTCGCGCCTAAGGATAATCAATTCTACAAAACTGCCCTCCAAAATGGTTTCGATGCTGCTGAACGACATGGATGGGGCGATTTCGAAGTTGCATGCACGGTAACGGTTATTCCAGGTGACGATGTCGACGGTTGTGCAGATTTTATGCGACCGATGATTGCCCTCTATGCGGGCGGCATGGGCGCGAAAGGACAAAACTTTCACTATGACGTCTTCGCGAGAATGGGGTTCGAGGCTGAGTGTGAAAAAATCCAGGAACTGTATCTTGCAGGGAACAAGAAAGACGCAATCGCTTCAGTTCCCACGGAGATGGTAGAAGCGATCTCACTCATCGGACCACCTGACAAGATCAAGGATGAACTTGCAATGTGGGAGGAGTCTGTAGTCGACACCATGTTGATCGCTGGCGGTATTGACCTTGTTCGTTTCGTCCATGATTTGGTGAGTTAATAGTGACAAACCCTGATGCGAGATCTCCAGTAATTGTTGGAGTAGGCCAATACAAACAAAAGTTAGACGATGTTACATCAGCGCTAGAACAATACCGTCTGATGGAAGAAGCTGTTCGATTAGCCGCACAGGATGCAGGATGCTCAACTCTTTTACAATCAATTGACCAGATGATCGTCATCGGCGGAATGTGGGGTTATCCGGATCCTGGCCAATTGATCGCAGATGCCGTTGGATCTCCAGAGGCTAAGACCTTCTTATCTGCTATGGGCGGAAACATGCCACAGGCATGCGTGAGTGAAGCTAGCGAACTAATCTCAGCGAACAAAACTGATGTAGTAGTAATCACAGGAGGTGAAGCCGTATATAGCAAAAATAAGCTCAAGAAATTGGGACTTGAATTGTCTCGGACTGGACAAGAATTAGACCCAGCTACTCCTTTCGGGAAAAACATTCCAATGTCATCTGAACATGAACGTGAACGAGGCTTCTTTATGCCAACTCAGATATATGCCCTATTCGAATCAGCAATCCGGGCTTCATTAGGCGAATCCCAAGAAGGGCATCGAAATCGAATAGCTGCCTTGTGGGAAAAGTTTAATAAAGTAGCTGTATCTAACCCATACGCATGGGTCAGGTCTCCTATGACAGCCGAAGAAATAAAGACAGCTAGTCCTACAAATCGAATGGTCGGCTACCCCTATACGAAATCGATGAATGCTAATTCTTTTGTTGACTACGGAGGCGCTATTATCGTTTGTTCGGTAGAAAAGGCAGAAACTCTAGGGGTCAGCCGAGACAGGTGGATATTTCCTTATGCGGCCACAGATGGACATGCTTCGTATTTGTTTTCAGAAAGAGATAATTTTTATGAATCGCCTGCTATTCGGATTACGGGGAAGCGTTGTTTCGAGTTAGCTGGAATATCAGTTGATGATATAGGGCCTATGGATTTGTATTCATGCTTCCCATCTTGCGTTCAGCTTATTATGAAAGAATTAGATATTACTTCCGACCGAATTGTAACAACTACAGGTGGGTTGCCATTTTTTGGCGGACCCATGAACAGTTACGTAATCCACGCTATAGCTAGCACAGTAGATGCGATTCGCGAAACCGGTGAGATGGGTTATGTTCATGCAAACGGGGGTTATGCCACAAAACAAGCATGCGGGATTTATGGCTCTTCACCGCCAAGCGAGCCATTCAAAAGAGATAATGTCCAAACTGCAATTGACCAGTACCCAATAAGAGAAGTAGATAAATCTCCCGAAGGAAGAGCAACGATAGAAGCATATACCGTCATGCATGGTCGCGAAGGTCCAGAACGAGCCTTGATTTCGACACTTATGGATGATGGAAGACGGGCGCTAGCATCAAGCGAGGATGAGTCAATGATGTTGGCACTAATGAAAGATGAGTACATCGGGAATTCTATTGACATCTTGCCAAACGGGGCTGTTGGTGTCCTTGCCAAGTGAACCATAAAGAAAAATTCAAATATTAACGCTAAGGTCATTGCATGAATCTTCAAGAGGTAATTGACGAATCGAAACGATTAGGGGAATGGGCCCATGTAGCGACCGTCAGCTCGTCGGGAACTCCATATGTGACCCCTGTACATCCATGCTGGGAACAGGAAATACTTTGGACACTGGTAGGAGTCGATTCGGTCAAAGCAAAAAATATCCAGACATCGCCACTAGTCTCATGCCACTGGCAGGTGAGCGTAGATACGAATTTCGATAGCCTAATTCTCTGGGGGAACGCAAAACTATTTACAGATATTGCAACCAAGGAACGCCTCTGGGACGGGGTCTTTGACTACGATCTAAACGCCTTTTCTCCCGGCGGCCCAACAGACTCCCCAGATACTGGATTTATGGCAATCATTCCTTCGAAAGCCATTATGTTAAAGGGAATGGGAATGGGCGGCCGGTTTGAATGGAAAGCACAATAACTTGGGCAAGGCATTGGAACCTACAGAGCTCTTGTCCCTCCATTTCTTTGTGGACGCCGAAAGCTCACGGTTGCTTTGGAGAAGTCTAATCTAGCGAATCCTATTTGCTTAGGATTGTAACTCCGCTGATTCCGGGTGCTCCATATACATGGGTGTATGCCACGTTAGGATCATTAGGGACCTGTCGCTTCCCTGCTTCACCTCGGAGTTGCAGAACGTTTTCGTACACTTGGCGCAATCCCGAAGCTCCAACTGGTTCCCCATTCGCAAGGCATCCTCCGTCGGTGTTTACGGGTAACCGGCCACCGATTTCTGTTTCACCTTGCTGGATCATTCTTTCTTGTTCTCCGTGCTCACAAAATCCATTTTCGGCCATGTGCATGATCTCTGCACCTGCTTCTGTGTCTTGTAGTTGAGCAACGTCAATATCGTCCGGTCCAATCCCCGCCATTTCAAATGCAGCTTTGGAAGTATCTACTGTTGGGCCAGCAGCATCATCGAGAGCAATCCATGGTGCCATTACTTCGAATGATCCCCATCGGCGGCTTCGAACTACCGCTGCGTTTAAGTAAACGGGAGTTTTGGTGTATTTATGCGCTTGATCAGCACGAGCCAGAATCAGAGCTACTCCTCCCTCTGCTGGAGAGCAGAACATAAATTTTGTAAGTGGATAACTAAGCATGTCCGATTCAAGGATCTGCTCTTCGCTAAATGGTTGTCTTCTCCAAGCATTTGGATTGTGTTCAGCGTTGCGAAATGCTTTTGCGGATATTTTTGCAAGTGTGTTGTGGCTTATATCGAACTTTTCCATGTAGCGGTTGATCTTCATTCCGAAGAACTGAGTGGTAAGCGCCAGTCCCTGCTTTCCGTACCAGTCTCCGAGCCCATGAGATCGGGTGTTGACCCTAAACGCACCGCGTTCGTGTTTGTCGTAGCCAACTGCAATTCCAAGATCAAAAGCACCTGAGGCGATGGTGTTATAAGCAGAAAAGAGAGCTGATCCACCTGTGGCGCATCCGTTAGCGACGTTTATAAACTGTAACCCCGTCAGCCCTAGCTTAGAGACCATTGTGTCAGCGGCTCCCGCAGCTTGGCTTCCACCGAAGGCGAATTGGATATCACTCCATTCGACACCTGCATCCTTTAGAGCTTTGCGGACGGCGTAAACGCCTTGCTCCTGACCAGTTCGTTCTGGGGTTCTTCCAAAGGGATGAATTCCAATGCCGACGATTGCTACTTCGGGTTTACTCATTTTCTTCTCCTTGCAAATATTTAGCTCGCTAGTGGAGCAAATGCGAATGTGATTACTTCATTTCCTTCGTCGTCAGTAAAGAGTGGAATAAAGGTTAATTCCATCTCCATGCCAATTTCAAGAACTTCTTTATCAGCGACAGTTAGTCGGGTTTCAACTTTTACTTCATTATGGATTTCTACATATCCAACCCCAAACGGCTCAAATGCATCTACGTCACCTTGATATGGAGGGGACTTGGGAGGAAAACCTTGGATTGTCCAGGTCCACAATTTGCCTCTAGTTCCTAGCTCTTTCGTTTCCGTATTATCAGAAGTGCATCGGGGGCACCCAGATTGTGCGGGGAAAACTATGGCCCCACAATCTTGGCATTCTGACCCAACCAGTTTTGGACTATCAGATGGCCAAGTAAATAATCCCTCTTCTATCGGAACCTGATCACCCATATAGCTCTCCTCTATATCTAACTATCTAAGTATGCCATCTAACGATCAATGTCGCATCTTGAAGTTTATTGGGTTCGGAATGCAGCATCATGCATCCCTGATTCCATTTTTTTACGAGTTTCTAAATCTCGCTTCCCTATGCGTTCAAGCACAACTTCAATAATCTCACCTGAAAAAGGAAATCCGCTTTCGTAGGGTCCAACAGGGGCACCGGTATCGATACCAACATCGAATGTCTCTCCACTTATTGAGAAAACTAAAGGAACGGTCTTTTCAATACGCCCATGGTCGACAACTTCGTCATTGGCTGAAAGAACAGCTTCTCCTCCTGTGCCAAATCCTCCATCATGATCGTATTTTAGAAGAATACGATGTGTGCCGGCTTCAAGTTTTTTATTCGATGAAAGGGTCGTTAGGTACTGGCCAAAGCAGTTGTAATGGTACGTTAGTCTGCCAGACTCATCGAGGTACAATGCCCAACCGGACATGTTCCCACCTTGACATACGATTACGCCTGAGGCTCCCTCGTCAGGGATAACAATTTCGGCTGAGATCTCGTGGCTAGCATTTTTCAAGTTAACTACTGAACTTTCTGGCATCCGAACATGTGCCGTTGTGTAGCGCATCTTTCGTCTCCCACCTAAAGAGGAGGGAACACGTAGTTCCCCTCGCCTCATTAGACCTGCATCACGAAGCGGGTAGACGCCATGTTTATGGGCTTCGGAATCAAAAAGTTTCTGAAGGAATAGTAATTTTTCAGGTTCGGACTCTGACAGATCGATACTCTGGGAGAAATCATTTCTCATGTCATAGAGTTCCCAAACTTCTTGTTCTCCATCAAATTCAAGTCCTTGAAGACGGATCCAAGGTAACCGCCCATGAAAACAAGAAGCAATCCAGCCTTCATGGTAGATAGCCCTATTGCCCAGTATCTCA
>PAZD01000029.1 GCA_002715405.1 Acidimicrobiaceae bacterium | reverse complement strand
CGATCGGCATCATCGAGGAGTCCACTTGCGTCAATCACTGCCGTGACGTCACCTGTCGCAGGGTTGATCTCAACGATGGTATCGGTCTGCCAAATATTCGCATAAACCTTCCCATTGGCACATTCCAACTCGTTGAGCGAAGCCACACCTGACCCATCTAAACGAACAGTAACACTATCAATGACGGAGAAAGTTTCCGGGTCTCTCATCGTTAACGAACTTGACCCATCAGACATAACTAAAGCAACGCCGTCAAAGCAAAGCCCCCACCCTTGCCCCTCATAGTCGAAGCTGCCGGTTACTTCGAACGATTCGATATCGTAGACGAACGCTTTCCCAGCTAACCACGTCAACTGGATAAGAGAATCCCCGACAATGGTCGCTCCTTCACCAAAATATTCATCAGCGAGCGGCATCCATCGCAGAACGCTCCCACCAATGGGATCGATTTCGCTGATCCCCGACTTCCCATTCCGGCCACGACTTTCGTAAAGTCGCCCATCATGGAATTCCAAACCTTGAGTAAACGCTTCAGGATCATGGCCTCGCTCTTCAAGGATTCGAATTTGTAACGCTACCCGAGACGCCTCTGGCTCCACAGTAGAAGGTGGAGGTGGTTGAGTTGGCGGCTGGCTACTCTGCGATGACTCAGCTTGACTAGTCATCGTGTTCATAGTCCTTGGGGCATCAGTTGTCTTCGAACATGACGCAAACAACACAAGAGATATGGCGGCAATCGTGAGAGTTACCACGTCCCACCGCAAGAGCGGAGCGTTGCGTTTCAGTTTGTTACTCCATTTTGCTGTAATGCCGCGATGTCATCGCCACTTAACCCAAGGCCCTCCAGTACCTCAACGGTGTGCTCACCCAATTCAGGCGCCGTTGATCGCTGCTCCCAAGGTGTCCCAGCGAAATCACACGGAGTTGCTACCATCCGCGTCGTACCGACACCGTCAGGGACATCTGTAAAGAGCCCAGCGTGTTCACTTTGTGGGTCAACGAGAATATCGTCAATGGAATTAATAGGAGCCCAGAAAAAATCTGGTTCGGTAGAGAAGATCTCCTTCCATTCTTCCAGCGTTTTTTTCGCAAACTCTGCGTCCAATAACGATATGAGCTGAGTAGCGTTTTGTGCCCGGCCACGAGGAGTTCCGAACCTCTCATCATCTATCCACTCGGGATGGCCGACAACTCGACATAGGGGCGGCCAATGGCGAAGTATTTCCAAACCCACAATCCAAAACCGTTTCCCATCTCCAGTGACGTAGTTGTTCATTGCAGGGTTTCCCATAGATTCCCTATTGCCAACTGCTAGAGTCATCCCCCAAAGCAGAGCTATATTCATATCGAAACCGATCGTATAAGCACCTTGCCGGTAGAGCGATGTTGAAACATACTGCCCCTCACCCGTTTTTTCTCTAGCGAACAATGCCGCGGAAATCGCCGCTGCAGCTACCAGTCCTGTTCCGTGGTCTCCCATCCCGCCGCGCTGAAAAGGAGGGTCAGAACCTTCCGGTGTCAAGAGATCAGCGATCCCTGATCTAGCCCAGAACGCAGCAACATCATATGCCGGCCTATCGACGTCATCGCCCTCTGTCCCATAGCCACTTATCCCACCATAAATAAGCCTCGGGTTTCGCTTCAGTAGTTCTTCATGCCCAAGCCCTAATCTCTCTAGAGCACCAATACGGAGGTTCGTGACGAAAACATCCGCACTGTCAATGAGATGCAATGCAAGATCCATCCCCTCAGATGTTGACAGGTCAAGCACAACGGATTTTTTATTACGGTTGTCCAACTCAAAGGGCGGATTGTTCGGCATGTCACCACCAAGCATTCGCTGAAACATTCGCCCCGGATCTCCAGCGGGCGGTTCGATCTTTATAACGTCAGCACCCCAATCGCCGAGAATACTCCCAGCAGCTGGTCCAGCGACCCAAACACCCAATTCCACTACACGTATACCTTCCATGGGTCCAGCCATCGTCACCCTCCTAAACATGATGTGCACTTAGCTTACGCGTTAGCCCATCAATTGGTCACATTCTTTCGGCAGATCATACGCCTCAGTAACGCTATGGAGAACAAGCTTTTCTCTGTTCATCAGTTTCTCTGCTACAACAGAACCATGAGTGACCACTACGAATTTCCGTACCCATCGAAAGAACTTGAATCACGGCACCCTTTTAGCGTCTATGAACATGAACGCCTCAGCGAAGAGGTGATGGAAGCCAAGGCGAAAGATTTCTACCACAAAATGGATGCTCGAAGAAGCGTGCGCATGTTCAGCCCTGACCCTGTTCCCCAGAAACTGATCGAACTTGCTATCCAAGCAGCGTCCACAGCCCCATCAGGAGCGCATAAACAACCATGGACCTTTGTCGCAACCAACGACCCTGAAATCAAACGGGAGATACGGGCTGCTGCAGAAGAAGAAGAAGAAAAGAACTACCTCGAAAACCGGATGAACGAAGAATGGCAAGAAGCTCTAGCCCCTTTAGGAACCGACCACCACAAAGAATTCCTTCAAGTAGCCCCTTGGATCATTGTTTTGTTTGAGCAACGCTACGAAACCCTATCCGATGGAACAACTCTCAAAAACTACTATGTCAAAGAAAGCGTGGGCATAGCAGCCGGCATGTTCATCACCGCCTTACACCACATGGGGCTAGCGACACTGACACATACCCCCACGCCAATGAAATTTTTAAACACAATATTGGGCAGGCCGAAAAATGAACGACCTTTTGTCCTATTCCCTGTCGGATACCCACTTGAAGGAGTGAAAGTTCCAGATCTAAATCGGAAAGAATTGAACGAAATCTTTACCACCGTTTTCTAGGGTCGTCCTGTCTAAAGGTAAAGTGGGAGCATTGAAAAGGAGAGGCGATTGTGCCCTACGATCTCATAATCACCGGCGGGAAAGTCGTTGATGGAACTGGCTCCGCCCCATATAACGCTGATGTAGCTGTAAAAGATGGGGTAATCGTAAAAGTCGGTGATCTAGACGGAACTGAATCAGTAGACGTTATCGACGCAAACGGCCGAATCGTTACACCGGGCTTTGTCGACATTCACACCCACTATGATGGCCAAGTCACCTGGGATAGCCAACTCGAACCATCATCAGGCCATGGAGTGACAACAGTAGTGATGGGAAACTGTGGAGTAGGGTTCGCACCCGTGCGCCCAGGGCAGGAGGAATGGCTAATCCAATTGATGGAAGGCGTAGAAGATATCCCCGGCACCGCTCTATCGGAAGGTATGGATTGGCAGTGGGAAACTTTCCCAGAGTATTTAGAAGCACTTGATGGCAAAGAATTCGCTATTGACGTCGGCACGCAGATCGCACACGGGGCCGTTCGCGCCTACGTCATGGGGGGACGGGGAGCAAAAAATGATCCAGCGAAACCAGAAGATATCGTAGAAATGAAAACCATTGTACGCGAAGCTATCGAAGCAGGAGCGTTGGGTGTATCTACATCCCGTGTACTGGGCCATAGAGCCATGGACGGCGAACCAGTCCCTGGAACCTTTGCTGCAGAAGACGAGCTCTACGGGCTGGGTCGAGCGCTTCAAGAAGCCGGAACAGGAGTGTTTGAATTAGCACCAGCTGGAGCGGATGGACAAGATCTCATCAAAGCACCATCAGAGATGGAATGGATGAAAAAACTTTCATCTGAGATAGGCCGGCCGGTTACTTTTGCCATGCTTCAGAATGAGGCTGAACCAGACCTATGGGAACAGCTCCTTGAAGAGTCTCTCCGATCAAGTGAACAGGGCAGTCAGTGCTTTCCCCAAGTCGCTGGACGCCCCTTCGGGCTTCTTATAGGGCTCCAAACCCACCATGCATTTGCTAAGAGGCCAACATTCGCAGCCTATGACCATTTGCCCCATGAAGAACTGGTTGCAAAACTCAGAGATCCAAAAGTCCGAAAATCTATCCTCGAAGAAGGAGACGCCCCGACAGATCCCACAATCTTGTTTGATGGAATGGCACGACTCATTCAAGCCATGACGCACCGCCTTTACCCTCTGGGCGCAATTCCAGATTATGAACCAGCTCCTGATCAGAGCATTGTCGCTATCGCTGAACGCACTGGTGCTTCACCTCTTGAGGTGCTTTATGACTACATGCTTGAAGACGGAGGGCATGCTATGGCTATGATGCCTATCTTCAATTATGTAAACGGTAACCATGACGCCATTCGGGAAATGCTCCTCCATCCGCAAGCCGTATCAGGCCTCTCAGATGGCGGAGCGCATTGTGGGATGATCTGTGATGCTTCCATACCTACCTTTATGCTTAGCCACTGGGCAAGAGATCGATCTCGCGGAGAGAAACTTCCTTTGGAATGGGTCGTAAAAAAACAGACGAACGACACAGCAACGCTGTATGGACTCACCGACAGGGGAGTCGTCAAAGAAGGAAAGCGAGCTGATCTAAACGTGATTGATTTCTCAACGCTAAATCTGTCCGGACCGAAAATGGCCCATGATCTCCCAGCAGGAGGCCGAAGACTACTCCAAGAAGCAAATGGATACGACTACACGATCGTCGCTGGTCAAATAACCAGAAAACAAGGGGAAGATACAGGGCTCCGCCCCGGACGACTTATTCGCGGCGCGAAGTAATCACAATGGACGCTATGCAAAGATTCATCGAAGCAGCAGAACTCGCTGGTTTTTCAGTAGAAGCTGAGAAATTTCCTGATGGTACAAGAACTGCAAAAGACGCCGCTGCAGCGGTGGGATGTGAACTAGCCCAAATAGTCAAATCACTAGTCTTTGTCCACGGAGAGAGCCCGTACCTGGTTTTGGCTTCAGGAAAGAACCGAGTGGACGAATCCCTTGTGGCCAAGGTCATGGGTGTCGAATCTCTCTCTATCGCGACTCCAGATCAAGTTCGCAATGCAACGGGCTTTGCGATCGGGGGGACCCCACCGTTTGGCCACTTAACTTCGATCCCAACAACTCTTGACTCAGACTTATTTTTATATGAAACGGTGTGGGCAGCAGCTGGAACCCCCGATTCATGCTTTCCTATTAGTCCACAAGATCTTGAGAAAATAACCGCTGCTGTCGTTGCCGATGTTGCTGCAGCATAAAGTAAAAGGATAAAAGATTAGGCAGGTATCTGATGAGCGTGTGTGAAGGAAAAGTAATTATCGTAACCGGAGCAGCTCGAGGGCTAGGGCGAGCCCATGCTCTATCACTAGCTCGACAAGGAGCTCGCGTCGTCATAAATGACCTTGGAGTGGAACGTGACGGAACTGCAGCAACTTCAGAACCAGCCCAATCATTAGTGGATGAAATCAACGATACCGGCGGAGAGGCTATAGCCAACAACGCCGATGTCGCAGATTGGAATGAAGCGAAAGCGATGATCGATCAAGCTGTTGAAACTTGGGGCGTGCTCGATGGTCTCGTATGTAACGCCGGTTTTCTCCGTGATCGGATGTTAGCCAGCATGAGTGAAGAAGAATGGGACACTGTTGTGCGCGTGCATCTCAAAGGGCATTTCGCCCCAGCTCGTCATGCGATAACACATTGGCGTGAAAGGACGAAAAAAGGCGAAGATGTTGTGGCGAGAATAGTAAATACCAGTTCGGGGGCAGGTCTCATGGGGTCTATAGGGCAGGGGAACTATGCAGCCGCAAAAGCGGCAATAGCTCAACTCACGATCCAACAAGCGAGCGAATGGGGCCGATACGGAGTGCTAGTAAACGCTATAGCCCCCGATGCCCGAACACGGATGACCGAAGGAATCTTCTATTCTTCTGAAGATCTACAAAAAGGACAGTTTGACGAAAAAGCCCCTGAAAACGTCTCTCCTTTGGTTACTTGGCTTGCGAGCCCAGAATGCGACGTAACTGGAAGAACTTTTGAAGCTACCGGTGGTCAACTAAATGTTTGTGATGGATGGCAGCATGGCCCAATCCAGTCTGTTGGGCAAAGGCCTATGCGAATTAATGAAGTCAGAGATTTAGTCCATGCCAGTATTGATGGCGCACCTTCTCCAGAAGCGGTTTACGGTTCTCAATAGGCCAAAACCACTTTCAAATTACTAAATGCTTGTAACAGAAAGTTAACAATCTAGAAACACAAACTGTCAACGGATGGATTAGTGTAAAAGTAACTTCAAAAAGGTTTTGAGGAGAAAGAGAATTGTTCAGATGAAACTGATTACCGCTGTGATCAAACCCCACCAGGTAGAAGAAGTCAAAGAAGCTCTCGGGTCCCTTGGGGTCCAAGGAATGACTGTCACTGAGGCCCAAGGTTTTGGAAGACAAGGTGGCCACACCGAAACATACAGAGGAACAGAGTACAAAGTAGCGTTCACTCCTAAAAGTAGATTAGAGATTGTTGTTTCCGATGGTGATGCCGACAAGGCTGTTGATGCGATTCTCGGAGCAGCTCGAACTGGCAAAATCGGCGATGGGAAAATTTGGGTTTCAAGTGTCGAACGCCTAGTCCGAATCCGAACTGGCGAAGAAGGCGACGAAGCCCTCTAGGTAAGAGCGCCTGCCCATCAATTAAAAAATAGTAAATCAGCCCTTTTCTGATTGGGAAATTACGCTCCCTGTCACGAGCGGGTATCGTGAAATTATTGAACAGTTAATTGATGGAGCGACTAGTGTTTCTTGAGGAAACCCCTGAACAACAATCCTTTCGAAAAGAAGTCCGAGAGTATTTTGCGGATTTAATGACCGACGATATTCGCGATGCTCTCCGTGGAGCTCATGAAACTTCGCCAGTACGAAGAGAATTGTTTCGCCAAATGGGCAATGATGGAATGTTGGGTGTCGGGTGGCCAAAGGAATATGGCGGGCAGGGCCGTCCTCCAACTGATCAATTCATTCTTTATGATGAATCTGTGCGCGCAAATGCTCCCATGCCATTCGTGACACTCAATACTGTGGGCCCCACCCTAATGGAAATGGGAAGCCAAGAGCACAAAGACTTCTTTCTGCCGAAAATATTAGCAGGCCAGATAACGTTCGCTATCGGCTATAGCGAAGCAGGAGCCGGAACAGACCTTCTTTCATTAAGCACCCGTGCTGTACGAGATGGTGACGAATGGGTGATTAATGGTCAAAAGATGTGGACGAGCGGAGCTAATGAAGCTGATTACGTATGGCTAGCATGTCGAACAAATCCCGAAGCCAAAAAACATAAAGGCATCTCAATCATTATCGTTCCTACGGATACCCAAGGATTTAGCTATACGCCTATCGTCACAGTCGGAAACGCAACTACAACAGCGACATATTATGACGAAGTTCGGGTTCCGTACTCAAACCTTGTCGGAGATCTTGATAGTGGTTGGGGACTGATCGCCAGCCAACTAAACCACGAACGAGTCGGCCTAGCCGCCGTTAGCGTTCTTTCTTTCAGGCTATTTGATGATGTGCTCAGATGGGCCGCAACTACCGAAACAACCGAGGGGGCAGTGGTAATTGATCTTCCATGGGTGCAGATGGACATAGCAAAATGCAGGGCGAAACTTGATGCCCTTAATCTAATGAATTGGAGAATGACAACAGCGGTAGAAGCTGGTGAACTTCAGCCATACCACGCATCAACAGCGAAAGTATATGGAACTGAAAGTGTTTCAGATGTTTACCATCTGCTCCTCGGAATCATCGGTGCAGCAGGCCATCTGCGTGGAGGATCACCCGGTGCAATTCTAAGAGGAGAATTAGAAGCAGCTGGAAGATCTGCTCAGATCAACACGTTTGGTGGAGGAGTGAACGAAATACAACGAGAAATCATCGCATGGATGGGGCTAGGAATGAGCCGAGGAAAACGTTAACCCATGAATTTCGACCTTTCCGAAGAACAGAAAGCTATCAATGCTCTCAGTAAACAAATATTTGAAGGCTCATCTTCATCAGATCGAGTAAATGAGGTAGAAAACACTGAGGATCGCTTTGATACTGAACTCTGGAAAGAACTCGCAGATGCAAACCTTCTTGGAGTGGGGATCCCAGAAAAATTTGGGGGACTCGGATTTGGGATATTTGAACTTTCCTTGATGCTTGAACAGCAGGGTCGCTCCGTTGCACCCATACCACTCCTACCCACACTAATCATGGGTGCTCTTCCTATCGCCGAATTCGGAACACCAGAACAGCAGAACAGGCTCTTACCTAAGATAGTTTCCGGAGAGTGCATCATGACCGGAGGATTCCAGGAATGGGGTGCAAACAACCCTATGGACCCATCATTACTAGCTGAATTCAATGGTGAGCATTGGATCATCAATGGAACAAAACCTGCCGTACCAGTAGCACATCTAGCAGATTACATTGTGCTTCCAGCAAAAACTGGGCCAGAAGAAACATGCCTGTTCCTTATTGAGAATGGAACAAATGGGCTAGAAGTCATTCCAAGCATCACAACGAACAGAGAAATTCAGGCTCAGATCAACTGCAAATCGGTAAAGGCCGAACCCATAGGAGAAACAGGAAAAGGATACTTTTCATTAGTATGGATTTTGGAACGGATAAATGTAGCAACATCAGCGATAGCTGTCGGTAGTTGCGCAAAAGCAACCGAAATGGCTGCGGAATATACCAGCGAAAGAGAGCAATTCGGGCGGCCCTTATCCCATAACCAAGCTGTTACCCAAAGGGCAGCCGATTGCTATATCGGTACCGACGCTATGAGGCTTGTACTGTGGCAAGCCGCTTGGCGCCTTGACGCTGGGTATCCAGCAGCTGAAGAAGTACGAATAGCTAAATGGTGGGCAGCAGAAATTGGGCAGAAAGTTGTCCATGATGTGCAGCATCTCCACGGTGGAATGGGTGCAGATGTTGATTACCCAGTTCATCGGTATTTCCTTTGGGTCAAACAATTAGAAAATACTCTTGGCGGTGGGTCGTCACAATTAGCCGAACTTGGAGCGCTTATAACGAAAAAAGCCAAAGCAAATACATTTGCATACTAGAAAGGAAACTAATGAGTTCACAGCACTCATACTTACCAGTTAGCACTCTCGAGAAAACTGCTAGCTATAACCACGCCCGATATGGGCATACCCTAAAGATTTTCTCAGATGTAGCAGCACGATCCAAGCACGATCAGCAGACATGCTGCGAAGAGTGGAATGTCCAAGATGTACTTGAACATGCGACCATGGTCATGACTATGGTGAATCAAGTTGATTCGGAAAGCCCAAACTCTTCAACAGAGTCTGACCCTATAGCTCTCGCCGCCCATTATGCACAANAGGTCGAAGACCGATGGAACGAAGAAAGCCTTAAAAAAATTGTCCAAACACCATTCGGCGAGATGTCTGTTGATAATTTTCTCGGGATTATCTGGTTGGATACCATAACGCATGTATGGGATATTGCCGATGCATCTGCAATTGAACATGGTATTCCGCAAGCTATGGCTGAGGAAGCATACGATGTGATGAAACCGAGAGAAGGAGGGTTGCGTGGACCAGGACGCTTCGGCCCCGCTATTGAAACCACATCGGACGATGCTGTTGAACGCTTTATCGCCTTCACGGGTCGAANTTCAGTCAGAGAGTAATCTCCCTATCTTGAAAAGTTAAGTTCAAGCCCAGAACGAGGCCAATCTAGAGCTAGTAACGATCCAGATCCAGATTCGGTNACATATGCGATATTCTCATCGCCTCGGCTGAAAGCAACATTAGTTGTCAATGGACCTTCTATTGCAACGTACTCATGAGATCCATCTGGTCTAACAACAAGTAGACCATCAGGTAAAGCAGCTACTACGACGGTCCCGTCCTCCTCAACAGCAAGAGAATCCAAAGACCCTAGGGTATTAGCGATACACCTGCCCTTCCTACTTTTTAAAGTACCAGGGGCTTCAAGATCGTAAGCCCATAATCTACCAGCAGTGGTTTGAGCGATATATAAAGTCATCCCGTCAGGAGATAAACCACAACCATTCGCGTGATCAATGTTATCTATCGCTCTATCGATTGAAGAACCATCAGGCTGGGCGTAATAGACCGCTCCTTTATCGATCTCTCTGGGTCGCTGTTTCCCAAGGTCGGTAAACCAAAAACCTCCCGTTTCATCAAAAACAATGTCGTTAGGGCCACACAAATGGTCGCCGTCGAATTCGGTATAGACCGGAGTAATTTCCCCAGTCACAAGATCAACTCGATCTATAGAACCCGAAATATAGTTTGGCGCCTGATTTGCTCCCGTAGCTCGATCTATNGGGAATCGCATCCCGTTAATTTCACTCCAAATAAATCCGCCGTTATTACAGACATACATGCAACCATCTGGACCAACTGCGGCGCCATTTGGCCCCGCGGATCCTAGGTCATCCCATTGCGCTATAACCTCTTTTTCCCCTTCCGGAGTGACACGTGAAAGGCGAGGGCCAGAAATTTCCACAAGAACGATACTCCCATCGTCCATAACAACTGGCCCTTCAGGAAAATCTAGACCTGAGATCACTACGTGCACATTTTCATCCATATCAAACATTACCTGAGACCTATGCGCACCACATATTGTTACGATTAGAATCTTTCCATGTTTATCTTGATTAACTCTGAGTCCAAGACAGCTTCAATTGAAGAACCCGATATTTTCACTGAATTCCATATTGAGAGTTCAGGAAACGATGAAGATTATATTACTGCTGTTCTCGGCAATGAAGCGAAAGCTGCGGGAGATTCACATGTCTGGGTAAGTATTGAATGGATTTCTCAGAACGTTTCTGTAAATAACCTGAGTAGCTGGTCAAAGCAATTCTCAGGAATGGTCCAATATGCTTCTGGGAAAGGCTGGGTCAATGATTCCGAAACACATTTGAAGGCGCACATAAAGACCGATTAGATTAATTTGCCTAAATAGCGACTCCTACAACAGGGGGAAAAGTGGGAATAGAAACAAATGATCTTTGGGATTTAATCCAAAGACGTGCAGAGTTGACACCTGATGCAGAAATGCTGGTTGATGAACAAGGTCGCCGGTTCACGTTCCTGGAATACAAACTTGCATCAGAGGAAATGGCTGCTGGTTTTCATGAGTTAGGGGTAAGTGAAGGAGACGTTGTAGCTTGGGAGCTTCCTACGTGGATCGAAACCGTTATTCTTGCAGCAGCGCTTAGCCGATTGGGGGCTATACAGAACCCCATAATCGCGATATACCGAGAACGTGAGGTCGGGTTTTGTGTGAAACAGGCCAAGGCATCGTTTCTGGTAACCCCTGAAGAATACCGAGGATTCCATTTTGGTAAGATGGCCGAAAAAATCGCTTCATCAATTGATGGGTTGACAGCTCTTGCTGTTGAACCAGACAATTTCCCATCAGGAGATCCAGAAATTCTTCCCACGTATTCCCTCAAGGAAGATAACGCATTGCGATGGCTTTGCTACACGTCAGGAACCACCTCAGATCCTAAAGGAGCGAAGCATACGGACGCATCCATTGCAGCGATAGGGGAAAGCATGGGGGAGCGGCTTGATGTGCAATTTGGTGACAGACCAGCACTTGTGTTCCCATTTCCGCATATCGGAGGATTAACGTGGTTGTTCACTGCGCTACAGGCCGGAGCGACATTAATTTGTGATGGAGCTTTTGACCCGGTGACAACGACTGAGCTGCTTTCCAGAGAAGGATGTACGCATCCGGGGGCGGGAACACCTTTCCACATGGCTTACCTTAACGCCCAACGTGGAAATCCTACGAGCAAAATTTTTCCAAACGTGAAGAATTTTCCTGGCGGCGGGGCCCCAAAGCCACCGACCCTCCATGCAGAGGTCAAAAGAGAGCTTGGTGGGAGCGGTATTGTCTCTGGGTGGGGGTTAACTGAAGCCCCGATACTTACCATGGGAGCCAATACAGACCCAGACGAGAAACTCTCTAAATCAGAAGGAAGGGCTATGCCGGGAGTGGATCTTATTGCTGTCAAAGGAGATGGGACAATTGCTAATCCTGGTGAAGAAGGGGAACTTCGAGCTAAGGCACCCCAGCTGATGCTTGGATACCTTGATGCCTCTCTTGACTCTGAAGCCTTCGATGAAAATGGCTATTTCCGAACTGGCGACCTTGGAGTTATCGATGCAGATGGATATGTCGTTATCTCTGGAAGGTTAAAAGATATTATCATTCGCCATGGTGAAAATATCTCAGCGAAAGAAGTCGAAGATCTACTCTTCAATCACCCTCAGATCAACGACGTTGCCGTTATTGGACTACCGGATACTGTCACTGGAGAGCGGGCCTGCGCCGTTGTTTCACTTGTCGACGATCAAACCCTTGTTAATAGCGAATCGATTAGGGCTTATCTAGAAGGCTGTGGGCTTAGAAAGAATGCGATACCTGAACAGTTAGAAGTGGTTGACTTAATTCCTAGAAACCCATCTGGGAAGATCACGAAGAATATTCTCCAGGAACAATTTAAAGATAAACCTTTCGAACGTTAGATCATTATGATTTAACGCCACGAATAAGATCCGATAACCATTCAGAATTGATGCCTTGAGGGGTAGATAAAGCAATCCGGTCAGATGTTCCCCCGAACCGCTTCACTAGTTCTAAACCGACTTCATAAGGGGTTCCGATCACAGCAAGGGTATGTAGGTGCTCCTGATTAAAGAGATTTCCCAATTCTCCCCAACGCCCCTCTTTTGTCATCCGCCGTAACTGTGGCTGAAGCTCATCCCACCCATGAGTTTCCAAAACAGGTCGGTATGCAGGCGTAGATCCATAGAAGCCGAGCATTCCTCGAACAGCAGATTCTGCCCGATTCTTATCTTCTTCCGTCCCATCATGAACCCCTACGATTACCCCGACTGTAAGAACAAAGTCCTTCGGGTCTCTTCCTTGATTGTTAAGTCCGGAAAGCATATTTGGTATTGTGTGCTTATCGAGGTGTTTTTTTGACATGAATGGATGAACTAGCAGTCCATCTGCATATGCCCCAGCCAGCTGTGTCATCTTTGGACCCAAAGCAGCTAACCAAATAGGCGGAGGCCCATGTTGAAGGGGCTCTGGATTCAACATGGGAGATGAAAGGGTGTGGCGCGTCCATCTCCCTTCAAAAGCAAGCGGGGTCTTGTTCTGCCATGAAGAAAAGATCGCTTTCGTCGCTTCTATAGTTTCGCGCATTTGCCCAAGAGGGCTTTCCCACGTCGAACCAAAGCGGTTTACGATGTGGGCGCGTATTTGAGACCCAATCCCTAAAGCAAAGCGCCCGCCGGTAAGACGCTGCAAATCCCAAGCCTGATAAGCAAGGTGCATCGGGCTTCTCGGAATCGATACCGCAATATTTGTATATAGCATTCCCTTCGTGTCTGTTGCAGCTCGAACCAAAGGGAAGAAAACATCTCCCTTCCCTTCATAAGTGAACAATCCATCAACACCCGAGGATTCGAGATCCGTAGCAGTTTTCGCATTAGCCTCTAAATTTGTATCAAGGAGAACGTCAACTGCAATCATTGGGCAAACGCTATCGCCGGACAAACAATAGAGCACCTTTCGATGCTATTTTACGAAGGGGTTACTAAGAAATTAGCTGCTTTCGCTTGCGACGGTTTTTACATTTTGACTGTGAGGGCCTAGCTTTTGCTTAATAATAATGATCCAGATGGGAGTCTTAATGCTCGCAGCAGTCCTTCGTAATATCGGCGATACTGACCTAGATGTGACGGATACCGTCACAGTAAATGATCCAGGCCCTGATGACGTCATTGTCAAAATTACACACACTGGTGTATGCCATTCGGATGTTTCCGCAATGAATGGAACTATTCCTCAACCTGCACCTGCAGTTCTCGGACATGAAGGTGCAGGAATTATGGAGGCAGTAGGTGAGAATGTTACTGAAGTATCCGTAGGGGATCACGTGATCGTTGTATGGTCACCTCCATGTGGTAGCTGTAAATTCTGCATTGATCACAAAAGCCCAAATCTTTGTATGACTGTTCAATTCGGATCAATGATGATTCCTCATTTTCGAGAAGGGGATGAAGATGTTCATGCTATGGCCGGCGCTGGAACATTCGCCGAGCAGACGCTTCTACCGAAACAAGCTGTTGTCAAAATCGATCCAGATATCCCACTTGACATAGCCTCGTTAATTGGTTGCGGTGTTATGACAGGTGCTGGAGCAGCACTCAACACGGCAAAAGTAACCCCAGGTTCCTCAGTAATCGTATACGGGGCAGGGGGAGTGGGAGTCGCCGCCATTCAAGGAGCTCGTATCGCCGGAGCCGCAGAAATAGTAGCTGTTGATCTCAATGATGCGAAACTCGACGATGCGAGGCGNTTTGGTGCAACTCATGCCGTGAAACCCGATGATGTTGATGGCGTTAAGCTAGAAGTCACTGGGGGAGATGGATTTGATTTTTCACTTGAATGCATAGGTAATCCATCCACCATGAGAGCATCGTATGATGCCATCCGTAGAGGAGGAACAGCATGCATTGTTGGAGTAGGCAGGCCAGAAGAAATGGTGCAGTTCANCGCCTTCGAGCTGTTTTTCAGTGAAAAAATATTGGTTGGTTCCTACTATGGAGGAACTGACGTTCGAAGTGATTTCCACAGATTGCTTAGACTCTACAAACAAGGGAAATTGGATTTAGAAGGGATGATTACTCGTCGAATAAAAATCGATGAAATAAATCCCGCGCTTGAAGCGGTCAGAAAAGGTGAAGTCATCCGCCAAGTCATAGAGTTNTGACCACAAGAGACTTACGAATAAAGGAAACCAAGTGGAGTCAAACGAACGCTTAAGCGCACCTCTAGTTCTTGAGTATCCTTTTACCCGAACCACTGGTCCAGTTATTGGCGCTTTCTTGACAGGATTACGCGAAAAAATTGTTCTTGGAATTAAGCGAAAGGATGGGACGGTGCTTGTCCCACCAACTGAATATGACCCAGAGACTTCTGAAACCCTAACTGAGATGGTCGAAGTAGCTCAGAAGGGTGAAGTAACCACGTGGACATGGGTTCAAGAACCACGCCCCCAGTCACCGTGGGATTCTCCACACGCACTAGCGATGATCAAGCTAGAAGGAGCAGACACTCCCTTGTTACATGCAGTTCTCGCTCATGGTCCCGAAGCACTAGAAATTGGAATGAAGGTACGTATCAAATGGAGAGAGGTCACTGAGGGGCATATAAAAGACATTGAAGGCTTCGTACCTATTGAGGAGGGCAATGACTGAAGTTAGCGTACCTTCATCTCTCGATGGAGTAGAACCAGTACAGTCTGTACGAACTCCAATCCGCATGGAGTACACATTTACACCCGGCGTGGCAGCCCAAACATATCTACGAGAATTTGGTAACAAAAAAATTCTTGGTAATATTTCACCTATCGATGGCGCAGTTCTTGTCCCTCCAAGAGGAGCCGACCCTAGACATGGTGCACTTTGTGACGAATTTATAGAGATGCCTCATACAGGCCACATCGGATCATTCTGTGTGACAAACGTACCCATTCCAGGAAGAGAACTAGACCTCCCTTATATTTCAGCGTGGATATTTCTAGATGGCGCGGACATCGGGTTTCTAAACCTTGTTGCTGAATGCCCACCTGAAGAATGTCGGATCGGGATGAGAGTTGAAGCAGTTTGGAAACCGGATGAAGAGATAGGAATGACAGCTGAAAATATTCTGTATTGGCGGCCAACCGGTGAACCAGACATACCCTTTGAGGCAGCGGGAGTTCGAGGCTGGCATGTACGGAAAAAGGGTGAAACTAATGCGTAAAGTCGCCGTTGTTGCAGCCTCCAGCCGCCAAGAGGAAACAATGCTAGACACCGAAGTCGAGATGATGATCCCACTCATTACCGAGGTACGAACGAAAACAGGTCTCGACCAAACCGATATTGGCTTTACCTGTTCAGGAAGTTCAGATTTTCTTGCGGGTCAGGCGTTCTCATTTGTGATGACCCTCGATGCAGTTGGCCCTGTCCCCCCAATTGCAGAAAGCCACGTAGAAATGGATGGTGCATGGGCGCTGTATGAAACATGGGTGAAATTCCAGATGGGTGTTATCGATACCGCACTCGTGTACTCCTATGGGAAACCCTCTCCCGGGTCACTTCAAGACGTTCTATCTACACAACTTGATCCATACTATGTAGCTCCCCTCTGGCCCGACGCACATTCAGTAGCGGCATTACAAGCACGATTGTTACTAGAACAAGCAATCATCACTTCAGATGAACTGACAGATTGCGCCGTTAGAACGGGAACAGCTGATAATAGGGAAGACTACTTTTCGAAACCTATTTTGACAGACCCTCTCCGAGAAGCAGACTGCCCAACATACGCCGATGGGGGCGTAGCGCTCATCCTTGCCTCCGAAGGAAAAGCAGAGGAACTCTGCGACCGTCCAGCATGGATAACTGGAATCGATCACCGTATCGACGCGCACCACTTCGGAGCAAGAGACTTCACAACCGTTCCTTCAGTTCGACTTGCCGCCAAGAACGCAGGTGTACACGATGGCCCTATCGACTCCACTGAGCTACATGCTGCGTATACGACTCATGACCTTCTTCTAAGAAAAGAAATGGGATTAGATATACCCAAAGTTCCACAACGGTCTTACCCGATCCAAGCTGACACACTCATGGCTTCCGGACTCTTACGAATAGCCGAAGCAGCAAGATCTATTTGGGATGGCAGCGCAAACAGGGTCCTCGCCCACGCTACAGCTGGACCTATACTGCAACAGAATCTAGTTTGCGTTCTCGAAGGGAGAGCGGACTGATGGGCGCTGGGGGAGAAACAGCAGCAGTTATCGGCATTGGGATGACAAATTTCTCAGCAACAAGAGGAGATGTCTCAATGCCGGGGCTCGTTAGAGAAGCAGCACTCAGAGCTTTAGAAGACGCTGAAATGGGATGGGATGATATCGATGCCGTAGTCATGGGGAAAGCTCCGGACTTCTTTGAAGGAGTAATGATGCCAGAAATCTTTCTGTCAGAAGCCTTAGGATGTGTCGGGAAACCTATATTGCGTGTCCACACAGCTGGGTCAGTTGGAGGGTCAACAGCTCTCGTCGCCGCATCATTAGTCCATTCCGGAGTACACAAAAAAGTGCTGACCGTAGCATGGGAAAAGCAAAGCGAATCAAACGCGATGTGGGCATTAAGTCTAAAACAACCATTCCAAGTATCTATAAATGCCGGAGCTGGAGGATACTTTTCACCGATCATTAGGCAATACATGGAAGAATCGCAAGCTCCAGAACTCATCGGTTGCATGGTCGCATTTAAAGATCGTCAACATGCTCTTATGAACCCCTATGCCCACTTACATCAACCAGATTTAACGTTTGATCAAGTCGTTGAATCACCCATGCTTTGGGAACCGATACGTTATTCAGAAACCTGCCCATCATCTGATGGAGCTGCCGCAATGGTTATTGCCCACGAAACAGTCGCAGACCACTCACCCAATCCCGCTTGGATTCACGCTGGAGCAATGCGCAGTGAAGCTAATAATTTCCCGGGACGTGATGAGGTCAATCCTCAAGCTAGTAGAGAATGTGCTGCAGATTTGTGGGAACAGGCAGGCATCATAAATCCACGAGAAGAAATCGATGCAGCTGAGATATACGTCCCGTTTAGCTGGTATGAACCAATGTGGTTAGAAAGTTTAGGGTTTTGTGAACGAGGAGAAGGCTGGAGAATGGTCGAATCTGGAGCAACACATATTGAAGGCGGTGATCTCCCAGTCAATTGTTCAGGAGGCGTGCTTTCTTCAAACCCAATCGGAGCTTCAGGGATGATCCGCTTTGCTGAAGCCGCACTTCAGGTGCGAGGGATGGCCGGAGATCATCAAGTGGAAGGCGCTCGCAAGGCCCTAGGGCACGCTTATGGCGGAGGAGCACAATATTTTGCAATGTGGGTGGTAGGAGCGGATAAACCCACGAACTAGCTGATGTAGACTCATGATGTGGCTACTCAACGACTCCGAATGAAATTTTTAAGAGTCTCTAGTATTTTTAGCATCCTTATAGCTTTAGTAATTTCCCCTGCATGTTCTGGAAGCGTAGATGGGGACATAGATGCATACTGTGCTCTTGTCGAGGAAAACTTTGAGATCGGCTTATCGAATAGTGGTATAGAACTAGAAGATTTAGAAGCCCTCCTCGCAGTTTCACCTAAAGAAATCATCAAAGTGGTAGAGAAATTAAGAAATTCACTAGCGGACATTGCAGAAATAGATGAATTAGATCAACTATTTGCTGCAACTTATGACCCTGGTGCTTTGGTAGCTCAACAAAAATTTGAAATATATAACGCTGATGAGTGCGGAATTAGCGTTGAAGCTATAGCAGCAGCTTTGAAAGTTAATCAGGGTCTTATCGAAGAGGAACTGGTCGAATTTCTTGAGAGTAATGACGTTTTTTCTTCATGGATAGAAAAGGTAAGCATCTCCTTAGTGTTTGACGGTATCACGGTACAAGGGGCGGAAGTTACCTTTCTGACTTCTGCAGAACAAGGTCAAGCACTGGAAGTGTGCCACGCCATTAGTCTTTGGATGTATGCACTGAAGGAAGCTGAGGGAGGAATCCTTGTCTTTGATGATTCGCGAGAGATAGTTCGCCGAAACGCTTCAGATACTAAATGTGTCGAAGTTTAAAGCGACTTCACACGACGGTAGAAGAATACGCTATCCTATTGACAATCAGAATTTAGGAGGAATTGTGGGATTTCGAGTCGTTGTAGATTATGACCTNTGTGAAAGCAACGCTATCTGCATGCAAGTAGCGCCTGAAGTTTTTGAAGTCCGTGATGATGACTTTCTCTATCTCCTCACAGAGGAACCTGGGGATGACCTGCGCGCAAAAGTAGAAGAATCTGCGCAGCGCTGCCCGAAACAAGCGATTGCTATTGCTGAGGGCTGAAAACTGAGAAATATTGTAGTTGTTGGAGCTTCTCTTGCAGGACTCCGCGCAGCAGAAGAATTAAGAACTCAGGGATATGACGGCGATATCCATCTTGTTGGAGATGAACCTCACCTCCCGTATGATCGACCCCCGCTTTCTAAGCAAGTTCTCTCCGGAGACTGGGGGCCGGACCGTGTCTCCTTAATTGAAAACGAACGCTCCGATGACCTTGATTTTGAGTGGCACCTTGGTGATCAAGCTGTTGGGTTAAATCTAAATCGGAAAGTTGTCTCCCTTAACTCTGGTGTTGAACTTGGTTACGATGGCCTTATCATCGCTACTGGGGCTCGTTGCCGGTCACTCCCTTTAGCTGATGGCCTTGACGGAGTTTTTACGCTCAGAGGTTTGGACGATGCTATAGCTCTTAGAAGTGCCTTTGAAGCAGAACCTCAAAGAGTGGTAGTTGTTGGAGCAGGTTTCATTGGAGCTGAAGTTGCTGCAACGGCGCGTCAGCGAGGTTTAGATGTTTCTATGGTTGAAGTAGCTCAGGTCCCATTCGAACGTGTCCTCGGTTCAGAAATGGGTGAAGTCTTGGCGAATGTACATCGAGACCATGGAGTGGATGTCGTCACAGGAATCGGAGTAGATAGAATTCTCGGTGACTCCAGAGTCGAACAAGTAGTTCTCGCTAATGGATCCACCATCGATGCTGATGTCGTCGTAATTGGGATCGGGGTCATTCCAAATACCGAATGGCTTGAAGGAAGTGGTCTTGATATTGATAATGGAGTTGTTTGTGATGAAACTTGTCTTGCGGCTCCTGGAGTTGTAGCAGCAGGAGACGTCGCCCGATGGCCAAATAGGCTTTTTGGNGAGACAATGAGAGTTGAGCACTGGGACAATGCAGTCGAACAAGGTATTTACGTTGCTCGACGACTTCTCTCTGGAGATCAGCCTGTTGAACCCTATACGCCAACTCCATGGTTTTGGACAGATCAATTTGACCGTAAGATTCAACTCGCTGGCCGTACACGTCCAGATGATGAGATCAGGGTGATTACTGGGTCAATTGAGGAGAGAAGATTTGCAACTCTCTACGGCCGTGACGAAAAGCTTGTGGGGGTTCTTGGCTTTAATCGCCCTCGGCATGTGATGCAGTACAAACAAATGATTACTGATGGCGTAAGTTGGGATGAAGCGATAGCTCATGCCGAAGAACAGTCGTCGTAATAAAGTAAAGAGTACTCTCNAATGAATGATTTGAAGATATGANAGATCTGAGTTCATCGTATGATGTCATCGGTATTGGAAATGCAATTGTTGATGTGATCAGTCACGAAAACGAAGAATTTCTTCTGCGACATGAACTTGTCAAGAATTCTATGTCCCTCGTTGACGCGGACACAGCCTTATCGATTTACAACGATATGCGCCCAGCTATTCAAACTTCGGGAGGATCAGCAGCCAACACTATGGCAGGAGTCGCCTCGCTAGGTGCTTCAGCAGGATATATAGGAAAAGTAAGGGATGATCAACTTGGTGATTTATTTATTCACGACATCCAAGCTGCAGGCGTCGACCATCTAGTAACCCCTGCTTCGACAGGCTTACCTACAGCAAGATCAATGGTTCTTGTAACGCCTGACGGTGCTAGAACGATGAACACTTTTCTTGGCGCAAGCAGCACCTTGTATGTGGATGATATTGACACAACAGAAGTAGCTAAAGCGAATTTTCTCTACTGCGAAGGCTACATATGGGATATCGAGACTACGAAGAAATCTATCCGCCTAGCTATGTCTGTTGCGAAAGAAGCAAATAGAAAAGTATCGTTTACCCTCTCTGACACGTTTTGCGTCGAACGCCACCACCAGGAATGGCTCGAACTTGTTGCAGGGCCGATAGATATCCTTTTTGGTAATGAAGCCGAGTATATGGCATTAAGCGGATGCGATTCATTAGGGAAATCCATCGATTGGATAGAAGGGCAAGTCGATATTGCATGTATCACAAAAGCTCATAATGGTTCAACGGTAGTTGCACAAGGGAAAGTCATTGAAATAGATGCGTATCCTGTAGAGAAAGTAATTGACTCTACAGGAGCTGGGGATCTCTATGCGGCGGGATTTCTCTATGGCCTCATAAACCAACACGACCTTGAAATCTGCGGCAAATTTGGTTCTCTTGCAGCAGCGGAAGTAATCACTCAAACAGGGGCCCGACCTCAGGTTTCATTAGCTGAAATTATGTCAGCCGAATTCGGATTATGAATAAAATCACCTAATGGCTACGAACGAAGAAACGAATCTCCGCTTAGAAGTTCAAGAATGGATTAATCATGACCCAGATCCAGAAACCAGCAATGAACTATTAGAGTCGCTTTCTAAGGATGATTGGCCAGCGCTCCAAGAAAGATTTTCACAAAGACTGACATTCGGGACGGCAGGAATACGCGGAACTCAAGGTAGCGGCCCCAATCGAATGAACCGTCTTACAATCCGAAGAGTAGCTAGCGGAATCGCAGAATATATAGGTCAAGGGGCAACGGTGGTCATTGGGCACGACGCTCGGAAAAATAGCAAAGTCTATGCCGAAGATTTTGCTACATTACTATCTAATCATGATGTGCATTCTTTGATCTTCAGTTCTCCCGTCCCTACTCCCGTTGTTTCCTTTACCATTCGAGAGAAATCTCTAGATCTCGGCGTAATGGTGACAGCCTCGCATAATCCAGCAACTGATAACGGTTGTAAAATATTTCTATCTAACGGAGCACAATTATGTTCCCCAGAAGACGAGGCTATAGATTTACTTATCCAAAAACGCCAGCTTCCTCCGAAAGATCTAACTAGGAGAGCGGACTTTGTTCGCGAACTCGACGGGGAAGTGTGGTCCAAATACTGCTCGGCCGTAGCTGATACCATCCCCAAACTCTCCAGCACTCTCACAATTGCATATTCGCCAATGCATGGGATAAGTTGGCCAACCTTTAAACGTGTATTTAGCTTGGCGGGAATTAACAATCTCGTTGAAGTCCCATCTCAAATAAAACCCGATCCTGATTTCCCTACTACACCGTTTCCAAATCCCGAAGAGAAAGGCGCAATGGATGATCTTTTCGCTATTGCCCAAAAATGTAACGCTGACATAGCTATAGCAAATGATCCTGACGGGGACCGACTAGCAATTGGAGTNCCTACTAAAGACGGGAAATGGCGGAAGCTTACAGGAGATGAAATTGGAGCTCTTCTCTGCCACAGAATGATACAGATAACATCAGGTGATAACAGGAAGGTTGTCTCCACGGTTGTTTGCTCTTCACTCGTTGGGAAGATCGCTGCCGCTGCTGGGGTAGAGCATACGCAAACTTTGACAGGGTTTAAATGGATAATTCCTGAAGCATATGCCGATACAAAAAAGCAACCAATTTTTGCCTACGAAGANGCTTTAGGCTACTCAGTCTCAGAACTTGTTAGAGATAAGGATGGGATTTCCGCAGCTTTACGATTCGTAGAAATGGCTGAAGATTTAGAAACTAAAAATCAAACTGTTCTAGATCAAATCAACAACATTTATCTAAAGTACGGTTTGCATGTATCCCGATCTGAGAGCATTAGGATTACAGGCGAGGTATCACGAAATCTTCAAGAAACGACCGCGAAGTTACTAGATCGTGATGCGCCTAAGTATCTAGGAGGTTTACAGGTTCGGGAATTTCTTGACTATGACTCTGTCGCTAAACAGCAGGGTCTTGAACTACCACCATCAAATATGATTTACCTAATGCTTCAGGGGAGTATGCGCATCCTCATTCGCCCAAGCGGTACAGAACCCGTTGTAAAGACATATCTTGAAAAGGTAGTGGAAGTGTCACGAGAAGAAGACATTGATGGGAAAAGAATCCAGATACATAGGGGTTTTGATGAGGTCGTGGAAGATCTTCGGGAACACCTCTTCAACACTTTAAAAATCTAAGATCAATCTATTCCGTATTGGCGGTCCCCAGCGTCGCCTAAGCCAGGGTAAATAAACCCAATATCGTTTAACCTCTCATCAACAGCGGCAGTAACGACCTTTGTTCCTAAGCCTCGCTTTCCTAAAGCTTGAATGCCTTCTGGAGAAGCAAGAAGAGTAACTATGATCATTTCTCCCGCTCCAGCCGCTTCAACTAGTTCTAAGGCTTGGATCATGGAGCCTCCAGTCGCTAGCGCAGGATCCAATAGTACTACCATCGAGCCATTTAGGTTTTCGGGAATGGTATTCAAATAAATATCCGGTTGCAGTGTTTCCTCATCTCGTTTTGCCCCTACAAAAGCGACGCAAGAATCAGGGCACAGGATAAGAGCAGCATCAAGCATTCCTAAACCAGCACGGAGAATCGGGACAAACACAGGTAGTTCAGTAACCATGTGCCCTCTTGTATCTGCTAGAGGAGTTTCAACATGTTTTTCAGTGAGGCTAATTTCCTGAAGAGCTTCGTAAATTAGAAATAAAGATGCCTCATGCAGATTCTTTCGAAATTCAGCATTTGTAGTTGCAGTTTGTCGAATTTTTGTCAAACGTTCTGCTACTAGAGGGTGATCAACCACCAGTACTTCCATTTACTTTTCACGCCCTTCCATACCCATCCAAACTTTACTTAAGAGCTATCTTAGACTTAGAGATGACTTGTAAGGAGTTTGGTTATCAATCCACCATTCGTGCTTGGAGTAGATTTAGATGGAGTCTGCGGCGACCATAACAAAATCTTTCGCGACATCGTAGCGAAAGAACTTTCCGTTGATCCATCTTCTCTTCCGCTAGAGCGAAGCTGGGGGTTCAAGGAATGGGGATTAAGTTCAGACGATTTTGAACGACTCCATGAACTAGCTGTTAACGAACATCGGATGTTCCGAGATATGCCTGTGATCGAAGGAGCAGCTGAAGCACTTTGGCGACTTTCGGATCAGGGTGTCTGGATTCGTATTATTAGTCATCGCTTATACGTCAATTGGGGTCATGCGATAGCGGCTGGGGATACCGCTGATTGGTTAGACCGAGCTGAGATTCCTTACCGAGATTTATGCTTTATCGGTGCAAAATCAGCCCTTCATGCAGACCTGTACATTGATGACGGACCGCATAACATTGAATCATTCCAAAAAGATGGCCGAGCGGTCGTGATTTTCGATCAGCCGTATAACCAGCATTTAAAAGGAAATCGGGCCTATAACTGGGCGGAGGTAGAACAGTATGTTCTTGAGCAAGTAGCTCTACAGCGAGGTGGAGTAGCCCAGCAACTTCCAGGGCTACATGCGGGAACAGACCGGATCTAACGCAGAAAGAAAAAAATCTAATCCCATTTTAGAGTAATTATTTTGACCGCTATTCCTGCTGGAATTGCTTAGCTATCTCAACGGCGGCTCTTGCATTGTTTTCTAGTAATGCAAGATTCGCAGGGACACTTTCCCCCTTTGTCGATTTAGCTAGGGCCTCAAGAATAAATGGAGTGACACCCGGTCCGCTAATACCGAATTTCTTTGCTTCAGCTAATGTGTCATCGATCAGTGACCATGTGCTTTCTGGGTCGAGCTGGTGCTCTTTCGGAATTGGGACGCCCACTAGAACGCCCTGTGGAAGACCTAGCGCTGAAGCGTTTCTGAAGACCTTCACCACAGTTTCAGCATTGTTAACCTGAGTTATCGGAAGTTTGCTATTTCGAATATAGAAAGCTGGAAAGTTATCTGTTTTCCAACCGAGAACAGGTACCCCAAGACTTTCAAGGACTTCCATCGTCCTTCGTAAGTCCAAAAAGACTTTAGCTCCGGCACTTATACAGACAACCCGATGTCGGGCAAGGGCATATAAATCAGCGCTGAGATCTCCTGTTTCTTGATAGCCATGGTGGACTCCACCTATACCGCCGGTACAAAAGACCTTTACTCCAGCTGCTTCAGCTATCGCAAGAGATGCTGAAACTGTTGTCGCACCAACGCGGATTCCTTCAGCTGATGCAAACGGTAAATCTCGTGATGCTACTTTTGTTTTGCAGTTTAGGATATCGCCCCACTCGCTTTCAGTTATCCCTAAACGTAATTCGCCGTCAATAACTGCAGTCACCGCTGCTACAGCACCGTTCTCTTCAATAGTAGATGTGCATCGCTCCAAAGCATCAGCATTTGCAGGTTTCGGAAGGCCCAAGGTACTGAATACTGTTGACTCTAGAGCAACAACAGGTTTATCTTCTGCCAAAGCTCTTGACACATCGTCTGAGAGGCGTACATTTCTAACACGTTCCATATAAGCAGTCTAGAGGACTACGAGTAACTGTGATTATCTTAGATCTCTGGAAATCTACCTACTTAAGAACGTGGGTAGATCGGTTATTGAGTGAAGGACCGAATAACCATCTTCAACTTTTACTTCGTTAAATTCATTTTCATATTGCCATGTCACCTCATGGGGGATATGGATGGCATGGCCTCCAATATTTATCACAGGCAGAATATCGCTCCGCAGACTATTTCCTACCATTAAAAAACTTTCGGGTTCTATGTCGCGTTTGGAGAGTAACTTTCGGTAAGCGTCGCTGTCTTTCTCCTGGAGAATTTCTACTCCATCGGTATGAACTTCAAGACCGGAATCTGTAATTTTTTGCTGCTGGTGGAATAGGTCCCCTTTTGTGATGATTAAGAGACAAAATTGCTTATCCAAGATTTGTAATGTCTCTTTCACGCCATCCAGAAGTTTGAGGGGGTGGTTCATTAGTTCTTTCCCCCATTGAACTATCTGGAGAGTATCATCGCTGCGAAGGGTGCCTCTTGTAAGATAATGCGCTGATTCGATCATTGAGAGAGTGAATGACTTTACGCCGTAGCCGAATCGATTCAAGTTTCTTTTCTCCGTACCGTACAAGTGGTTATGCACATCAACTTCAACTCCATATGACTGCATCAAAGATAAGAACTTTTCTTCTGTCTCAGCAAAATAAATTTCGCTTTCCCATAAGGTGTCGTCTGCGTCAAAACCGATCGTACTAATGGTGCTCACGATTTTCCTTTCTATCCTTAGAGTAGCTGAGGTACCATTCGGACAGTCTCGTATTTAAATCTTCCTTTTGCTCTTCAGATATGAAAGAAGCAAATAAGGCATTCCCCATTAGCGTATGAAGTGTATTTAGGTCCCAGCCGAAGGAAAGTCCGCATTTTTGAATCTCTTCAGTAAGGCTGGTTCTAGACATTAGACGGTTGTCAGTATTGATGGTGGTGCAAAATCCATAACTGAGTAGGGCGTTTATCGGGTGCTCGCTTATAGATCTGACCACTCCAATATGCATATTGGACGTAGGGCACATTTCTAATGCGATTTGGCGGTCTCGAATGTATAAGGCGAGGTCGCTCATAGTAAGATCTCCGTTCCCATCAACTGAAAGATCGTCTCTTATTCCTAATCCATGTCCGATTCTTGCTGCACCACATTGGTTGATGGCCTCCTCGATATATTCGGATCCTCCTACTTCTCCTGCGTGAATAGTAAATGGGAAGTTGTTCTCTCTAGCTAGTTTGAAAGCAGCTAGGTGATTAGTTGGGGGATACCCAATTTCGGGTCCGGCGATATCGAATCCGACGACGCCCCTTCTGCGAAACTGTAAAGCAAACTCCATCATTTCTTTACTGTGTGAGTGAGAACGAATAGCACAAATCAAAACGTTTATAGTTGTATCTGATTCTCTCGTACCGTCACGAAACCCTGATAGGGCACTTTCGATCACTTCTGTGACATTCAGGCCACCGTCTAGATGAAGTTCTGGTGCAAATCGAATTTCAGCGTAAATGACTCCATCTTCTGCGAGGTCTTCAGCGCATTCAGCAGCTACTTGGTATATGGCTTCCTTGGTCTGCATTGCGGAGATGGTATGTGTAAACGCCTCTAGATATAGCTTAAGGTCATTCCGGTTTGCAGTGTCAATCATCCAATTCGAAAGCTCATGTTCGTTGTAAGTGGGCAGTTCCTTGTTTCCTGCTTTCTTTGCTAGTTCAATTATCGTGGCCGGTCGTAACCCTCCATCTAGATGGTCATGTAGGAGAATCTTTGGGGCTGTTCGAATAGTTTCTATTGTGAACATAGCTATATTCTTTAGCTGGCAGAAAGTTCTGATTCGAATCCACGGAGCGGCATCTCATGGGATCGTTGAAGCCAATTCTCTTCGGGGTAGTCAGCTTCTCGTTCAATAACGTGGAGCGTGAAGGCGTGACGGGATATAGAGGAAGTATTTGGTCCAGACCAATGGGGTAGTAGCCCGTCAAGAATGATTAGAGTACCTTTTTTTGCTTCGAGAGGAACTTTGTTCTCTGTTGGGAAAGGGTCAGGGTTTAGAACAACCATTTCCGTACCTCCGGAATCGTTTCTTTTGAATCGTTGTCGCGGTTCGTCCTTATGTAATCCAGGAAGACACCACATGCAGCCATTTTCGATTGTTGCATCTTCTAACGCTACCCAGAATCCCTTCACTGATGGCGGGTCAGTCCATAGAAACGGGTGATCAGTATGCCAGACAACTTCTCCGCCAATATGAGGCGGTTTGAAAATGTACATGGACTGCAAAAGCAAAGGGTGCTTGAAACCAATGTCGGCGGCGACCTTAGCGAACTTAGGTTGCCTGACGAAAGAAGAGAAGACAGGGTCAAGGTCATGCATTGCATGACCTACTTTATTAAGCGATTTCCCGAGAGGCGTTTCTTGTTCATTGCTTTGAGCGTCCTCAAAGAAGAATCGAATTTTGTCACCTGAGGTTAGAAAATACTCTTCTTGTGTATGTTTCTGTTCCGTTGTAGAGAATACGGTACCTTCTCCCTGTGGCTGGAAATTTTCAACCAGTTCACCCATACGCGATTTAAGAGAGTCGCATTCTTGGTTGGTGAAGAAATCAGGTAGAACTAGAACTCCTTTATCTTCGAAGGACTTCTTTTGGTTACTTGTAAGCGCAGTCATAATATTTATGTTTGCCCGCGGCGATAGATTTGTCCGTTTGCAGCGGGCATACGTAGACGCTGAGCAAAGAAAATCAGTACGACAATAACGATGACGTAGGGAAGGATTTTTACCCACCAGTCAGGAACAGTATCAGCTACGAAATACCATATTGCTGACAATGCCCCAAGAACAAAGGCGATAGCAGCATCGGCATGTTTGCTCTTTCGTATAGCCCAGACAGTTACTCCGAAAAGGGCAATGGCGTTAACGAGTAACAGCGCGTGAGAGGCGAATCCATCAAAATCACCGAATTGGAGAGCATATGGGAAGCCGAAAAGCAAAGCAGCAGCGAGGATACCGCCTGGTCGCCAATTGCCGAAAATTAAGGCAGCTAAACCGATAAAGCCTCTACCAGTGGTTCCTCCCTCTTGGTATATGGAAGACATTTCGATCGTAATAAATGCTCCACCAAAGCCAGCTAATCCTCCGCTGATCATAACTGCAATGAACTTATAGCGGTATACATTAACACCTTGAGATTCCCCTGCCCATGGATCTTCACCACTGATTCTTACCCTGAGGCCGAAACGGGTCCTCCACAATATCCATGCAGAGAGAGGCACTAGGAGCAACGCGATGATTGTCGCCCACGAAGTTTGGGTCATGACCCCCCTGAAGATGTTTCCTGTATCACTTAGTATCGGGATGTCTTTGTCTCCTAACCACTTTAAGAAGTTCGGAGTGTCGTACCCACCAGCGAGGAAAGGCATCGTGAACTTGTCGACGCTTTCAACTCTGGGGGATTGGGTTACAGACCCTCCCTGATATCCAGTGAAGATTTCGGATGATAAAAAGCGTGCGGCAAATGGCCCGAGGATGTTAATAGCTACTCCTGAAATGATGTGATCCACTCCAAATCCCACTGTGGCTATGGCGTGGATGAGGCCTCCTATTGCACCTCCAATGATTCCGATGAGTATTCCCGAGTACGGGCCGAAGTTGAAGGCTCCCCAAGCTCCGAACCAAGTTCCAAGTATCATCATGCCTTCTAAGCCGATATTGATAATTCCCGCTCTTTCAGCGAAGAGTCCTCCAAGTCCTGCGAGAAGTATAGGGATGCTCCATTTAAGAGCTGTTTGGGAAGTGGTCATTGCAGTGAGATGGCTTGTTTCGTTTTGACCCAGTTCTTGGACGAGCGTTAGTACAAGAATTCCAAGGGTTGCGAAGGAAGCCCATCTTGCCCATGTTGGAAGTCGCCTGATCTGATCTAGGATCATTGGGCTTCTCCTTCCAACAGGGCGGAAGCGAGTCGGGCTTCTTCGCGTATCCGGAATCGCTGAACTACTTCGTATGCGATAACGGCCGCAAGCAGGATTATGCCTTGCATGATGAAGACAATTTCGCGTGATGCTGAACCTGTTACTTGTAGGACTCCTGAAGCAGTATCTAAGAAGGCGAACAGAAGGGCGCCGATTGCGATACCCCCTGGATGGTTTCTTCCGAGAAGAGCAACTGCAATGCCAGCGAATCCTAATCCTCCGACAAAGTTAGGGTTAAATCTTCCAAGTTTGGCAATTTCAGCCATTCCGACAAGTCCTGCAACTACCCCAGAGAGCACCATTGCACCAAGTACCATCTTTTTGTCGGAGACACCCCCAACGCGGGCAGAGAAAGGGTTGATACCTGTTGCCCTGAGATCAAATCCGAATCTAGTTCTATTGATTAGAATGTGGTAGAGGATTCCTACTGCTATAGCTACTAAGAATACTCCGGTAAGCTCTTTGCCCTTTCCGATATCACGAGTGAAGATTTCAAGCCAACTATTTATATTAGGTATGAGTCCGGACTCGTCAATGGGCTCGGTACCGATACCTACATTAGTGGCAGTAGCGTCAACGGATCCGCCAGCCTGCCATTCTCGAACGAGCCATGCAATTAGCCCAGAGATAGCGATGGCATTGAGCATAATAGTTGATATAACTTCGTTGACACCTCTGGTTACTTTAAGGACTCCAGCGACTCCCGAATAGGCCCCGCCGACCAGCATCGCGACTAACAAGATCAATCCGACATGTAGAACTCCGGGGAGCGAAACAGAGGCACCTACATAAGCTGCGACAATAGCTGCTAGCCGGTATTGCCCTTCGACACCTATATTGAACAAATTCATGCGGAACCCGATGGCTGCAGCTACACCGGAGATGTATAGCGGAGTAGCCCGGTTAAGAATGTCTACTTGGATTTCCAGCCTGCTGCCGTATTCAAACATGTCTCCATATGCGGTAAAGGGGTTGCTGCCAGCTATGAGGAGAAATATTGAAGAAGCTATAGTTGCGAAAACAACAGCTGCGAATGGTGCTGCTAAGGCAAGCATAATTCGGCGGATGGTTTCGTTCTTCATGCAGGGTTCTCTTCACTGGTTGCGCCTGTCATGTATGCACCTAAGCTTCTTGGGGTTATTTCTGAGGGGTTAAGTTGTGCAACGATTCGCCCTCGAAACATCACGACGATGACATCAGATAAGCCAATCAGCTCATCAAGGTCAGCAGATATTAATAGTGTGGCTAGTCCGTTAGACCGGGCCTGACGTATTTGTTCCCATACCGACGCTTGGGCACCTACGTCAATTCCTCGAGTTGGGTGTGAAGCTACCAGAACTGATGGTTCAGAAACCATTTCTCGGCCGACGATAAGTTTTTGCTGGTTGCCACCGGACAGGGCATGGGCGGACACGTCAACGTTTGGGGTTCGAACATCGAATTCCCTTCTTATGCGCTCAGTTTGTGATCGTGATCCTTCTCTATCAATGAACCATTGATTCCACCCACCCGAAAAAGGTTTTGCCGTTTGATGGCCTAAAGCAGCGTTTTCCCATAGTGGAGCAGTTAAAAGAAGTCCTTCTTCCTGCCTGTCTTGAGGAATGTATCCTAAACCGTTCTCTCGCCGTGATCGGACAGATTTATTTGAAATATCATCACCCATTAAAAAGATGCTGCCATCACTTATCTTTTGAGTTCCTAGGATTGCACCTACGAGTTCGCGTTGGCCGTTGCCTTCTACGCCAGCGATTCCTAGGATTTCTCCTTGCCGAATCTCTAGGGATACTGCATCGACAATTGGTCGTTCATCTTCGTCAAGTACGGTGACATTGTCCAGTGTTATACCGATGGTGTCACTAATCTTTGCATCGGTGATCTGAGGTGTTGGGAGTTCTGAACCAACCATTAACTCGGCAAGGTCTGTAGCTGAAACATCAGCAGGTTTTACTGTCGCAACAGTTTTTCCTTGGCGAAGTACGGTAATAGTGTCAGCAATTTCGAGAACCTCTTCAAGCTTATGGTCGATAAAAATAATCGTTGCGCCGTTTGCTTTAAGTTCCCGCATGTTCCGGAAGAGCTCCTCGACTTCTTGAGGGACTAAAACTGCTGTTGGTTCATCAAAGATTAAAATCTTTGCCCCTCGGAAAAGTACTTTGATTATTTCTACTCGTTGACGTTCGCCGACCTCCAAGCTTTCAACCAGATCGAACGGATCTACTGTTAGACCATATGCTTTCCCTACTTCTTCCAAGTGCTTACTTGCAGTGTCAAAGTCAATAAGGCCGCCTTGTTTTGTAGGCTCTGCCCCGAGAATGACATTCTCAAGAACCGTTAATTGGTTTGCCAGCATAAAATGTTGATGAACCATACCGATTCCTGCGTCGATAGCTTCATTGGGCGAGTTAAAAGTATGAGGTTCGCCGAAAAGGTTCATTGTTCCTTCGTCAGCAGGCTGCATGCCATAGAGGATCTTCATCAGTGTTGACTTACCAGCTCCATTTTCACCACAAACAGCGTGAATTTCTCCTTCTTCAACCGTTAAGTTGACGTTGTCGTTCGCGAGAACCCCAGGGAATCTTTTCGTAATTCCTTTCAGTTCTATTGCTGGTACCAAGATTTCTCCTTGTATATGCAACGAGTGAGACTGGTATTCCAACACCCTATCCAGTTTTGTAACTGGGGTGAAGGACCAGCCTCACTCGTTTTTAGTTTTTCCTAGTTGTTAGTTCAACTATTCCATTGTGCTTGGGACAGTAATATTCCCTGCAACGATGTCAGCTTTGAAAGCTTCTAGTTCGTCGACAATGTCATCGACGTATCCGCCTGACGTTGAGTAGCCGACGCCATCGTCACTTAGGCCGAATGCTGTTTGGCCTGCTTGGAATGTTCCGTTGATATGACTTTGGATAGCAAGGTATACGGCATTATCAACTCTCTTGAGCATTGAGGTCAGAACATATTCTCTTACCGCTTCATCAACAGTGTTGTACTGGTCAGAGTCAACTCCGATACCCCATACTTTCGAGCCTGAGCTTTCGCTTACTTCCATTGCTGCTTCGAATAGACCTGCTCCGGATCCTCCAGCTGCGTGGTAAACAATATCAGCGCCGTCAGCATACATAGCTAGTGATATTTCTTTTGCTCGGTCTGGAGCATTAAACCCATCAAAATCTGGGAACTCGGTAATGTATTGAGAAATGATATTGATGTCTGGATTGACAGCTGTTGCTCCTGCGATGTATCCAGCCTCGAACTTTTCAATTAGGCCAAAGCAGCAAACACCACCGATGAACCCGATGGTCCCGGTTTCTGTCTTTAGCGCTGCAGCGGCACCCACGAGGAAAGATCCCTCATGTTCAGCGAAAGTAAGGCCCGCAGCATTGTCTGCAATTGGTCCTCCAGCTTCCCAGTCCATCATTGCATCATCAATCACGGCAAAGTTTGTGTCCGGATTGTTTGCTGCGACAGTAGCAGCATCTCCGGCGAACAAGAATCCAACCGCAATTACTATCGGGTTGTTATCAGCTTGTAGTTGTAACAACTCAGCTCGGTTTGAACCATCATCGTTAGGTGATGACTCGCTAAATTCTATTCCAAGAACAGATTTGGCACATTCGATACCTGCTGCTGCAGAGTCATTGAATGACTGGTCGCCTCTACCGCCAATGTCAAAAACTAGGCCGGCAGATACATCTCCGCCATTGTTTTCGCCATCTGGGCAAGCAGCAGCTTGTCCGGCATCTTTGTTGATGCCACTACCGCCACAACCGGTTACGAAAAGTCCCACGATTGCCATAAGGGCGACAATCAACTTCAAATTTTTACGCATTATTCCCCTCCACTTGGTGAATATATATCGGAAGATTTACCGACTCGATGAAACACTAGTCGCGACAAGCGATTTGTGCTCATCTAAATGAACAAAAGATTAACAAAAGTGAATCTATGGATACATGTACCTTTTCTTTACAAAAATTACTGAAGGTCTATGAGTTATCTCTCTTCTCTTCTGTAAGCCTGTCCTAGCGCAGCTGGAGCCGAAGATGGACGGTTTCTTGCTCGGATAGAGATAACTATAAGTACGCCAATGGTTAAGACGTAAGGAATCATAGAAAGCAGGATAGGGGAGAGATCAACCCCGAATGTCTGGAGTCGGGTTTTGAGTGCAAGTAGTCCGCCAAATAGCAGCGCTCCGATGGCGCATCTTCCGGGTCGCCACGCTCCGAAGATTACTAGTGCTACTGCAATCCACCCGCGTCCAGCGGTAACGCCTTCAGTCCATTGTGGGGTAAGGCTCAAAGTCAAATATGCCCCCGATGCTCCTGCGAAAGCTCCACCCGTAGCCACTGCTCCAAGGCGGAGCTTCACCACTGAGTGTCCAGCAGCGTCAACAGTTGACGCTGATTCTCCAGCACCGCGGAGAGCTAATCCGGTACTTGTTCGCGTAAGTACGAAAGAAGTCGCAACCCCAAGCAAAACTGCGAAATAAACAATAGGGGATTGTCTGAAGAGAATAGGTCCGACCCACGGGATATCAGATAACGCCCCCCAATCAACTGGAGCTAGCACTGCTCCAGGCGGTCTACCAACAGCATCTTTGCCAACGAATGCAGCCATTCCAATCCCTAGAATCGTTAGGGATAATCCAGAAACTACCTGTTCTGCTCCGAGGACGACCGTAAATAATCCATGGATGAGTGCAAATAAAGCACCAACAATCATCGCTACGATTAATGCAAGCCACGCGTTCTCTGTTTCGAGAGCGACCATGAATCCAGTAACCGCCCCCATGGCCATCATTCCTTCTACGCCAAGGTTTAAATTCCCAGCTTTTTCTGAAATGAGTTCCCCGAGAGCGGCTAAATAAAGTAGGGCGCCGAAAGAGACAGCAGCAGTGAGCAAACCGATCATTGAGGCTTCATTCATGCCATACCTCCCGCATTTGATTTCTGTTCCTTACCCACACGCTTTATCGAATATTTGCTAAAGACACCAGCGCCTATTGCTCCGAAGAGAATAAGTGCTTGTAGAATCGTCGAAACAGATGAGGAGACTCCCATAGTTTGAATACTTAAACCACCAACTTGAACAGCCCCGAAAAGTAGAGCTACCGCAGCGACACCTGAAGGTCTCATCAAGGCCAAGGCAGCGACGATAATGCCTGCGAACCCATATCCTGCTGATATTCCCTCCACAATTCGATCTGCATTTCCGGAGAGTTCGATTCCTCCCGCTAATCCAGCGATTCCACCACTGAGAACCAGTACGGTCATGATCTTGCGTTTTAATGAAATTCCTGCGTACTTTGCTGTTTCACCAGAAGATCCAGCTACTCGCAGTTCATAACCCCAGGCGGTTCTGCTAGCGACCAAACCAAATAAGGCTATTACGATCAGAGCTATTACAGCTCCCCAATGAGCGCGTTCAAATAAGTCAGGTAGGCGCGCTTCGTCAGGAAGGATTGGGGCGAGAGGAAATCCTCGAGATTCCGGATCTTTCCAGGGGCCATGGATCAGCCATTGGAGTAAACGAAGGGCGACCTCATTGAGCATTAACGTTGTAATTATTTCGTTGACTCCAATTTGTGCCTTTGCCACAGCCGGTCCCAATCCCAACAGTGCGCCACCAAGAATTGAAGCAAGAAGCATTATTGTTATCAGAATCGGGCTGGGCCACCCTTCTCCGATACGTGCGATCCATGCTGCCATAATCGCTCCGGCAAGGATTTGTCCCTCTGCGCCGATATTCCACAAACCCATGCTTCCGGCAACAGCAACAGCTAATCCCGCTAGCCCGAGGGGTACTGCTCGGTTTAAAGTGATTGACCAAGACCTAGGACTTCCAAGGGAAGAATCGAACATGCGCTCATAAACTGCCATGGGATCATGCCCTGAGATGACAAGTAGAAGAATCCCGATAAGTAATGCTGTTACGATGCCGATAAGAAAAGCAAGTGGTTGACCTCCACTGACTGCTTGCTCTCTTCTGACTAAAACGAGGCGGCTCATTATTGTTGGACCTCTCCTGCCATAGCTGCGCCAATATCATGACGCTGAGCGGTAACAGGATCGAATTGGCCAACAATTGTTCCACTATGCATGACCAATAATCGGTCAGAAAGGGTCAGTAGCTCATCAAGGTCTTCTGAGATTAGTAGGACGGCTACTCCTGCCGACCGTTCTGCTACTAACAGATCTTGGATCGCTTTAACTCCTTGAACATCAAGCCCACGTGTAGGTTGGGCAGCGACAAGGACCTTCGGTTCTCCACTAAGTTCTCGTCCTACTAGAAGCCGTTGGAGGTTCCCTCCTGAAAGTCCAGCTATAGGGTCTTCTAAGTGGCCGGTACGAACTCCGAATTTACTAACGATGGTTTCGCAATGAGATGACATTTTGTCCTCGACTAGAAGAGGTCCTTGGCGAAGTTGTTTGTAGTTACGGAGGATAGCGTTTTCAGTCACACTCAATCGGGGAGCTAAGCCTACTCCGATTCGATCTTCAGGAACATACCCAAGCCCGGCCTTGAATCTATCTACTGGAAGTGCATCTGTTAAATCAATGCCATTGATTGTTACTGTCCCCGATTGTATAGATCGAAGTCCTGCGATAGCTTGTGCCATCTCGCGTTGTCCATTTCCAGAAACTCCAGCTATTCCGACTATCTCTCCACTGCGGACTTGTAGGTTAAGGCCACTTACTGCAGTTAGGTATCGGTCATCCAACGCTTCGAGGTCTTTTACTTCGAGCAGGGGATCTCCGGGAGTCTTCGGAGGGGGCCGGTTAGTAGTAACAGGCGATGAGCCAACCATAAGGCCTGCTAGTTCAGCGGTGTTCGTATCTTCGACTTTTAGCGAAGCAGCAACAGTTTTTCCATCTCTTAATACTGTTGCTTCATCAGAGAATTCTTTTACTTCGTTTAGCTTGTGGCTTATAAAGATTACGGACCGGCCGGTTCGAGCCATTTCACGTAATACTGCTCCAAGTTCTTCTGCCTCTCCTGGAGTTAGAACAGCTGTAGGTTCATCCATGATTAGTATCTGTGCGTTTCGCCAGAGAGTTTTTAAGATTTCGACACGTTGACGTTCTCCCATTGATAGTTGCCATATTGGTCGCGTTGGGTCAATATTTAAACCGAATTGTTCTGCGAGATCTCCTACTTGGGATTCAATGGACCCAAGGTTGATAATTCGTTCAGATGCTCCAAGGATCACATTTTCAGCCACTGTAAATGAAGGGACTAACCGAAACTCTTGGTGAACCATGCCTATCCCAGAAGCTAAAGCATCTGATGGAGATCGAAACCAAAACTGTGAACCGTTGATTCGTATTTCTCCCTCATCTGGCCGGTACATTCCGGCAAGAACATTCATCAGGGTAGATTTTCCTGCGCCATTCTCGCCAAGAACAGCGTGGATAGTTCCTACTTTGACTTGACGGGTTGCACCAGCATTCGCTAGCACCCCCGGAAAGCGTTTCCAAATATTGGAGAGGTCAACT